>JBILWD010000348.1:0-3561 GCA_044370095.1 Opitutaceae bacterium
GTGCAGCAGGCGACCGAGGATCCCGCCCATAAAGAGCACCGGGATGAACACCGCCACCAGCGAGATCGTCATCGAAATGATGGTGAAGCCAATCTCGCGGGAGCCCTTCAGGGCGGCCGTCATCGGGTGCTCGCCCGCCTCGATGTGGCGGACGATGTTCTCCAGCATCACGATGGCGTCGTCGACGACGAAGCCCACCGAGAGCGTGAGGGCCAGCAGGGAGATGTTGTTGATGCTGAAGCCGCAGAAGTACATCACCCCGAAGGTGCCGACGATGGCGATCGGCATTGCGATACTCGGGATGATCGTCGCCGAAAGGGTGCGGAGGAACAGGAAGATCACCAACACCACGAGCAGGATCGCCATCAGCAGGTGGGACTTCACGTCGCGGACCGACTCACGGATCGCTTCCGAGCGGTCGAGATACACCTCCAGCTTGATCGAGTCCGGCAGCTGCGCCTGGAACGCCGGCAGCAGCGCCTTGATCCCGTCGACGACCGCGATGGTGTTCATCCCTGGCTGGCGCTGGACGGAGAGCAGGATAGCCCGGCGCGGGTTCGCCCCGGTGGCGAACTCGGGATCCTCTGTCCCGTCCTCGCGGAGGCGCTGGTCGAACCAGCTGGCCGACTTCTCATTCTCCACCCCGTCCTCCACCCGCGCCACGTCGCCTAGGCGCACCGCCGCGCCGTTGCGGTAGCTGACGATCACCTGACGGAAACCCTCGGCATTCTTCAGCTGCCCGGTCGCCAGTAGGGTCGTCGCCTTATGCGCGCCGTCGATCGTACCGGCCGGGAGGTTGACGTTGTTGTTGTCGAGGGCGGAACGCACCTCGTCGATACCGATGCCTCGGGCCGCCAGCGCCCGCGGGTCGAGCCGCACCCGCACCGCGTACTTCTGGGCTCCGAGCACGCCGACCTGCGACACGCCGTCGACGGTCGAGATTCGCTGGGCAAGGATCGTTTCGGCGTACTCGTTCACCTCCGAGAGCGTCAGCGTCTCGGAGGTCAGCGAGAGCAGCATAATCGAGTCGTCCGCCGGGTTATTCTTCCGCAGCGTCGGCGGGTTCGGCATATCCCGCGGGAGCCGGCGCTGGACGGCGGCGATCGCCGATTGCACGTCTTGGGCCGCGGCGTCGATGTTCCGGTCGAGGTTGAACTGGATCGAGATCTGCGTGCTGCCGAGGGAGCTGACGGAGGTCATCGCCTCGATGCCGGCCACGCTGGAGAACTGCTGCTCGAGCGGGGTCGCGACCGAGGCCGCCATCGTCTCCGGGCTGGCCCCGGGCAGGCTGGCCGAGACGGAGATGGCGGGGAAGTCTACGCTGGGCAGGTCGTTAACCGGCAGCTTCTGGTAGGCCATCCAGCCGAAGAGGGTGATGGCGGCGGTGACGAGGGTCGTCATCACCGGTCGGCGGATGAAGGGTTCGGGGATATTCACGGCTGCGTCGCCTCCTTCCCGCCCTTGCCCTCTTTCGGGCTCTTGGCGGCTTTCGCGGCGGGGCGGGGGCCGCTCGCCGGTTCGCGGATGTCGACCGCGCGGCCCGGAACCACCCGCAGCTGGCCTTCGGTGACGACCTTCTCGCCGGGCGCGAGGCCCTGGGCGATCACCGCCTCGGCGCCGACCGTGCGCTCGATGGTCACGGGCCGGAGCTCCGCGGTGCGGTCGGACTTCACGACGTAGACGTACTGGCCGGCCTGCGAAGTCTGGAGGGCGCTGGTGGGGATCGCGATCACCTCGGGGTTCGCGAGGGTCAGCGCTACGGTCACGAACTGTCCGGGCCAGAGCCGCTGCGCGGGGTTGGGGAAGGCGGCCTTGAGGCGGAGCGTGCCGGTGGCGGACTCAACCGCGTTGTCCAGGAACGTCAGCTCGCCTTGCTCGGGCTTCTCGTCCGCGCCGGGTGGGGTGGCGGCGACGGCGAGCTGGCCGGCCGCGCGGTAGCGCTGGAGGGCTCCAAGGTACTGTTGGGGCACACCGAAGGTGACGTTGATCGGGCTCAGCTGATGGATGGTGGTGAGGGGCGCGCCGGTGTCATTGCCGCGCACGATGTCGCCCTCGTGGAGGGTGATCTGGCCGGCCCGGCCGGCGAGGGGGGCGCGGATCGAGCAGTACTCGAGCTGGATCCGGGCGGTGGCGAGCCGTGATTCCACGGAGAGCGACTCGGCCTCGAGCGCGCGCGCGGCGTCATTGATCTTCTCGAATTGCTCCTTCGACACCATCTGGTCCGCGGTCAGGCCCCGGTAGCGGGCCACCTGCGCCCGGGCGGTCTCCAGTTGCACGCGCACCTTCTGCAAATCGGCCTCGGCCGACTGCAGCGCGTTCCGGAACGGGCGGGGGTCGATCTCGAAGAGCAGGTCGCCCTGCTTGACGTCCTGTCCCTCGCGAATGACCCGCTTGAGCAGGGTGCCGGTCACTTGGGAACGGACGGCGGTGGTGCGGATTGGCTCCACGGCCCCGATCGCCTCGAGGGCGAGGGGCACGACCTTCCGTTCCGCCGCCGCGACCAGCACGGGGGCGGCGCCACCCTTGGCGCTTTTGCCCGCCTTGCCCCCGCCGCCGGCGGGCGCCTGGCCGCCACAACCGGCGAGGAGCAGGAGAGCGGGGGCGAGTGCGAGGGCGAACCGGAGGCGGAGCAGGGGTGGGGGGCAAATCATCATAAACGGACGAAGGGGGCGGGACGGCGAGTGGCCGGCCGCCGGGCAGTTGGTCGCGCGGGCCCGCGGTTGTCAAAGGCGGGGCGCGTCGCTCCGGGTGTTTTTTTTCACCCGTCCCCGGCCAAACCTTTTCCTTGCTAGGGCCGACGGCAGGGATTTCGCTCGGTGTCATTTTTTCCGATGAAAGTCCTCGTTGCCGACAAGATCTCGCCCAAGGGAGTCGCCTTTCTGCGCCAGCAGCCGGGCTTTGAGGTCGTCGAGGCCTATGGCTCGTCCCCGGAGAAGGTGCTTGAGTTGGTGCGTGACGTGCACGCCATCGCCGTGCGCTCCGAGACCCGGATCACGGCGGAGGTCTTCCGCGCCGCGCCCCTGCTCAAGGTGGTCGGCCGCGCCGGGGTGGGGGTCGACAACGTGGACGTGGAGGCGGCGACCAACCACGGCGTGGTCGTGATGAACACGCCCGCGGGCAACACGATCGCCACCGCCGAGCTCACCTTTACCCATCTGCTCTGCGGGGCCCGCCCCGTGCCCCAAGCCTGCGCCTCGATGCGGGCCGGCCAGTGGGATCGCAAGTCGTTCTCCGGCATCGAGCTCTTCCGTAAGACCCTCGGCATCGTGGGCCTCGGCCGCATCGGCGGCGAGGTCGCCAAGCGCGCGCAGGCCTTCGGGATGCGGGTGCTCGCCTACGATCCCTACCTCGCGCCCAGCCGCGCCAAGGCGATGCAGGTCGAGGGCGTCACGCTCGACGAGGTCCTCCGGCAGGCCGACTACATCACGGTCCATATGCCGCTGACCGAGGACACGCGGTATATGATCGACGAGGCGGCGTTCGCCCGCTGCAAGCGCGGGCTGCGTATCTTCAACTGCGCCCGCGGCGGGATCATCAAGGAAGCCGCTCTTATTGCCGCGC
>JBILWD010000349.1:0-3558 GCA_044370095.1 Opitutaceae bacterium
CCGCGGCCGCGGATACCCTGTGCCGGGCCGAGGGGATCTCCGCGCCCCGGATCGGCGTGTGCGGCCTCAACCCCCACGCGGGGGAAGAGGGCCTGCTCGGCCACGAGGAACGCGATCTCATCGATCCGGCGCTCGACCACCTTCGCGCCGAGTTCCCGGGGCTCTCGCGCTGCCAGCCGGGGGATACGCTATTCGCCCGGGCCCTGCGGGGAGAGTTCGATGTTGTGATCGCCCTGTACCACGATCAGGGCCTCGCCCCGCTGAAGCTCATCGACTTCGACGAGGCAGTGAATGTGACCTTAGGCCTGCCCCACGTGCGCACCAGCCCCGACCACGGCACCGCCTTTGGTATCGCTGGCCAGGGGAGCGCCCGGATCACGAGCTTCGCTAATGCGGTGACCGTCGCCCGGCGCCTCCTCGCGGGGCGCGCCGCGGCCGGCTGAGGCGCCTGTGCAGGAATTGTGAAAAACGGCGGCCGGCGGGTTTCCGCTGGAGACGTTAATCGGGCCGGGAAGGGTGGGGTGCGTAACGCCTCTGCTGATGACGCTTTTCCTCGCCGCCCTCCTCCTGCTGTCCATCGCCGCCGTGCTGCTCACCTGCCGGGCCGTGGCGGACGCGCCCGAGGGCTTTGAGGATGCTACTGGGTTCCACGCGCTGGTGCCGGTGACGCCCCGCGGCGAGGCCGCCCTGCCGTCCGGGTCGTACGCCGACCGCACGGCCTGAGCCCGGCCGATTCCCGCGGCCCGCGTGCCGCCCCGGGGAACCGGGATTGTTTAGAAACTGTCAAAGGACGCAACGCGTGCGATCCCGCTGGCGCCTGCCGCCGGCGCCCCCATTCAGGGGGCAGATCAACCCGCTTCCTCCTATGACAACGCTGATCTCCTCCCTGCTGGTTCTGGCGGCTGCCGCCTCGGTGGTGACGTATTTCGCGGTCATCCGTGCGCGGGACGGTCACGAGGACGAGCGCGGCTTTCACGCCGGTTCCCGGCCGCGCCGTCGGGCCGGTTCCCGGCCGCATCCCCGGGCCGCCCGGTCCCGCCGCCAGCGTTTGCCGGCCGCGGCCTGAGCCGGGCCGAGCGCAGGACGGCGGGGCTGACCCTGCCGTCGGCCTGCCGGCATTGACGTTGCTGGCTTAAGGCGGCAACGGTTCGTCCGCCGTCCGTGGTGGCCGGCGCTCCTGCCCCGATGACCCGTACCCCCGTTCGTCTCGCCTGCCTGCTTTGCTGCGTCCCGGCGCTCTCGCCGGCCGCCGCCCCCTCGGTCCCCGCCGCGCCCGCGCCCGGTGCCCCGCCCGTCGAGCTGAGCCCGTTCGTCGTCAGCACCAACACCGATGTGGGTTATGCGGCCGAGAACACTTTGGCCGGCAGTCGGCTGAACACCCGTCTGCGGGATACCGCGGGCTCGGTCGCGGTGTTCACCCGCGAGTTCCTCGATGACCTCGCGATCACGGACATTCGCGAGCTAATGGAGTACACCGTGAACGGCGAGATGGACACCAACTCGCAGGGCGCCAGCTCGGAGCAGAACCGAATCATTGGTGGCCACGCGTTGACCGCGGGGGTGCAGAGCCGGGGGCTGATCGCCGGGTTGGGGATGGATTACTTTCCCAGCATCACCCCGCCGGATCCGTACCGCGTGGGGCGGTTCGAGGACGCCCGCGGGCCCAACAGCATCCTCTTCGGTATCGGTTCCCCCGGTGGCCTGCTGAACCAGACTTCGAAGGTCGCGGAGACCCATCGGCACAGCGGCGCGATCCGCCTTAGCGCGGGCTCGTGGAGCCGCCAGCGGGCCGAATTGGACGTGAACCGCGTGCTGGCCAAGGACCGCCTCGCCGTTGCGCTCTCGGCTCTGCACCAGGACAGCGGGGGGTGGCGGGCGTTCGACTTTCAGGACAAGCGGCGGCTCTTCGGCTCGGTGGTGTGGCGCCCGCGCCCGAACCTCACGCTGACCGCGATGGGCGAGACCGGCCGGGACAAGAACGCGGTCATCCGCTCCTTCTCTGATATGGAGCAGGTGCTGGCTTGGTACGACAACCGGCAGGCGCGGGGCGTGGCGGCGGTGACGTTCGCACCGGAATTGGTGGCGCCTACCGCGGCGATGCAGGCGCTGGGGGTTACGGCGCGCGACGGCACCCGCGGCGGACTGAACCGGCGGGCCGTGTTCATCGAGAATAACGGGGTGGTGTTCGACGCGATCGGAACCTTCCTCTCGGGCAGTTACAACTCGGCTGCGGTGCGCGCGCCCGACGGCACCCCGGGGGTCACGACTGGGGTGATGCGGATCCGCGATCCGGCGCTGTACCCGCTCAACGGCAACGGCGCCGGCCCGGGGATGTACCGGGATCAGACGCTCAGTAACCACACCCTCACGCTGGACTGGCAGCCGGTGCGCGGCCTGATCCTCAACCTAGCCCAGAACTACCAGCGCACGCTGGCCGAGGTGAACCTGATGAACGGCAACAGCCCCCTGCTGCGCGGTGACCCCAACCGCACGCTCGGCATCGGCGGGCCGGCCAACCCCTACGCCGGCCGCCTGTACTTTGACGGCAGTTGGACCCGCGACGTCCACTTCGGCGAGACCCGCGAGAACCGGCTCTCCGCTTCCTACACCTGGGAGCCACGCTGGCGCTGGCTCGGGCGGCACCGTCTCGCCGGCGCGCGGTCGCGGACCGACCTCACCGATATCCGAGCTAACTCGTGGCTCGTGTTGGCCGGGCGCCCCTACAACGCGGACGCCTCCAGCGTGAACAATCGGATCACGGTGCGCCACTACCTGACCGAGGGTGACTTCGGCACCTACCGCGCGGGCGACTGGCGCCGGCTACCGGCGACCGTGAACTTCGATGGCCGCACCTTTGGCACCGCCTACGCCAACGTCGCCTCCGGGGGCGCGGACAACGGCGGGATGATGCAGCGCATCGATTCCACCCTTGGCGCGGCACAGAGCTTTTTCTGGGACGGCCGTATCGTCACGACCTACGGTTTCCGCGACGACCAGGTGCGCAACACCCAGCTCGCCTACCGCAACGACCCCGTGCGGGGCGACGTGGTGGACCCGGATCCGGCGAAGGGCACGGTCAACCGGATGGAGGGCCGCACCCGCACCGCGGGAATCGTCTTCCACGTTACCGACTGGCTTTCCGCGATCGCCAACCGCTCGTCCAACGTGGGTGTGCCGCCGCTGGCGCGCACCACGTTTCCGGAGGGTAACCTCGCCCCCCTGTCGAAGGGCCGCGGCGAGGACTACGGGCTCGGGTTCGACCTGCTGCAGGGCCGCCTCAATGCCCGGCTGGTGTACTTCGAGGGCAGCGAGCGGGGGCGCGTCACGGCCCCGGTCGCGAACCTGCTCCGCGACCGCAACGTGCGCGTAATGCAGGCGTTCGAGAGCGTGCTGGTCGGCCCGGGCCGCCCGTACACCCCCGCGCAGTGGGAACCGATTCGCCGCGCCAACACGCCGCCCGTGAACTCGATCTCCAACGACTTCGACGCCAAGGGCTACGAGGCACGCCTCACCGCCAACCTCACCCGGCAGTGGCGGCTCGTCGTCAATTACTCCTAC
>JBILWD010000004.1:0-30599 GCA_044370095.1 Opitutaceae bacterium
GCGCTCGGCGGTGAGCGTCTACCCCTCCTTCCGCATTGGCACGGCCACGGCCGCGAACTTCTTCCGCCCGATCAACGGCGCCCTGACCCTGACGACCTCCTCGCCCACCGCGAGCGTCGCCGCCCGTACGGCGAGCCCGGAATTCTTCACCAACATCAACCAGTACCAAAATACCGGCCACAACCTTTCCAACCGGCAGAATTTCTTCACCGGCCTGGAATATGACCTGAACGACCGCGTAACGGCCTTCGCCGACTTCTCGTTCTACCACGCGCAGGCGAAGATCCGCCGGCAGCCCGTGCAACTCAACGCCCCCGGGTCCGACCAGTTCGCGCCGATGAGCATCGATAACCCCTTCAACCCCTACGGCAGCCGCTTCTACCACCCAGCCGGCGCGCCCAACGCGGACGGCACGTCCCGGCTCACCGGCAACCCGCAACAGATCGTGCTGGTCTCCGTACTGCTGAAGGACGTCGGCCCGGAGCTGATCGAAGTCAATTCCGGCGTCTACCGCGGCGTCGCCGGCCTGCGCGGCCGCTTCCTCGACGGCTGGACTTGGGAGGCGGCCTTCCTGCACACGCGGGCGTACACAGCGGACGTCTCCAGCAACGCCGCCCGGGAGTCCCTCTTCCAACGCGCCCTGATGCGCACCGACGCCTCCGCCTTCAACCCTTTCGGGGCCACGTTCCGCGTTGCCGGCAATGCCGTCGTTTACGACCGGCCCTATGTCAACCCGGCGCCGGTGCTCGACACCTTCGTGCAGAAGTGGCGCCACGACGGCTTCAGTGCCCTGACCAGCGGAGACGTCCGCGTGGGCGGGCCCGTGTTCCGCTTCTGGGGTAACACGGTCTCGGTCGCCGCCGGCGCCGAGTACCGCCGCGAGCAGTTCCTCGACCTGCGCCCGGCGTACGTGAGCAGCAACCCGCCGGGCTCGGGCCTGAACGAGAACGATAACGACTACCTCGTGGCCTCCTACGCGCCCGACTCGACCGGCAACCGCGGCATCTCCAGCACCTATGCCGAGGCGGTCCTGCCGCTCGTCGCCCCGCGACACAAGCTGCCGCTGCTGCACTCCCTTGAGTTGACCGGATCTGCCCGCCACGAGCGCTACAGCGACTTCGGCAACACCACCCGGCCCAAGGTGGGCGTTAACTGGAAGCCCTCCGCGGGCGTGATGGTGCGCGCCTCCTACAACGAGGGTTTCGCCGCGCCGAACCTGCCCACGCTTTACGCCCCCACCCGCTTCATCGTCGATAGCGCCCCGGGGCAGACGGACGTCTATCGCAACCAGACCGTGGGCAACGCCACGTACGTGATGCGGCGTTACTCGACCGGCAACCTCGCCCTGCAGCCCGTGGAGTCCGAGGGCAAGAGCGCAGGCCTCGTGATCGAGGTGCCGGGCGTGAAGGGCCTCACGCTCACCGCCGATTACTGGCAGATCGACCAGACGAACATCATCGGCAGCTATACTGACGCTCAGTTGTTCAACAGCGACGCTTCCAAGCTGAACGCCTACACGCAGTCCCAGCTCGCGGCCGGCCGCACCCTCGCCCAGATCGATCTCGGCTCCGGCACCGCTGGCTACAAGGGCGATCCGGCGATCGTCCGCACGGCCCCGACCGCCGCGGACGTGGCCGCATTCGCCGCTTACAACGCGGGCAAGCCGCCCACCCAGCAGGCCGCGGTTGTGGGCAACATCCTCTCCCGCAGCATCCAGTTCCAGAACCTCGCTCAGTCGTACGCCAGCGGCGTCGACCTGAGCTTGGCCTACCAGATCCCGTGGGACCGCCTCGGGAAGTTCGCCCTCGCGGCCGACTGGTCCTATCTCGCCCGCAACTACCAGCGGCGCGAGGTCCCGGGCGGCGCGCCCGAGTTCATCGAGCGGATGGAGACCGACGGGAACACGCGCTGGCGTGGCACCACGGGGGTCACGTGGCGCAAGGGCGCCTGGACCGGCGGCCTGAGCGGCTACTACATCGGCCGCTTCGCCGACTCCGCCACTACGACCGCGGCGACCTACACCAATCTCGGGGAGCCCCGCTACATCGCCAAACAATTCGATAGCGGCCGTTTCCTCTACCGTTACGTCGTGGGCGAGGTCATCACCTACAACGCCTTCGCCGGATACCGCTTCGGCCGCGAGGCGAACCCCCTGGTGCGCAACACCAATGTCCGCCTCGGCGTGGTGAACCTCCTTGACCGCGATCCGCCCCTCACCTCCGGCGCCCTCGGCTACTCCCCTTCCGTCCACGGCACGATGTTCCCGGGCCGCACTTGGACGCTGGAGTTGTCGCGGCGGTTCTGAAGCCGAGCGGGAAAACCGGCGCGCGGCGAACAGCTCGCTCCCGCCGGAAAACTCGCTCCGCCTCGCGGCGCCGCTGGACCTCCACTTCGAGCCGGTCGGCGCCAACCTCCCGGCGGTGCAGTTCTACGGGTTGGACGGCACCGCCGGCACGTTCGGCATCAAGGGCACCTACTGAGCGGCGCCCGCGCCCGGAGCCCCTTCACCCGAGGATCAGGTTGCGCCCGGTCATCTCCGGCGGCTGGGGCAGTCCCAGCAGCGCGAGCACGGTGGGGGCGATGTCCGCCAGGCGGCCGCCCTCGAGCAGGCGCGTCCGGCCCGCCGCAAACTCGTCGCCCACCACGAACGCCTCGACCAGGTTCAGCGTGTGCGCGGTGTGCGGGCCGTTGACCGACGGATCCCACATCTGCTCCGCATTGCCGTGGTCGGCGACCACCAGCGCCTTACCCCCGCGCGTCGCGAGCGCGGCGAGGAGTTCCCCCACCCCGGCGTCCGTCGCCTCGACCGCCCGGATCGTCGCCGGCAGAGAACCGGTGTGGCCGACCATATCGGGGTTCGCGTAGTTGACCACGATCAGCCCGTGACGGCCGCCGAGGATTGCCTCGCGGGCGAGCCGGGTGACCTCCGCCGCCGCCATCTCGGGCTGCAGGTCGTAGGTCGCCACCTTGGGACTGGCGGGGCAGGCGCGCTCCTCGCCGGGGAAGGGATCGCCCCGGTAATTATTGAAGAAGAAGGTGACGTGCGGGTTCTTCTCTGTCTCGGCGCACCGGAACTGGCCGATGCCCGCGCGGCTGACGACCTCGCCGAGGATGTTCCGCAGGGCGGGCGGCTTGCCCGAAATGACCTGCACCGGCAGGCCCTTCTCGTACTCGGTCATCGTCGCGAAATGGAGGTCCAGCAGCGGGCCGCGATCAAAGGCCGCGAAATCCGGCTGCACAAACGCACGCGTGATCTCGCGCGGCCGGTCGCCCCGGTAATTGTAGAACACGACCGCGTCGCCATCGCGGATGAAGCCCCGCGGGGCCCCGTCCGCCCCGACGATCGCCGTCGGCGGCACGAACTCGTCGCCCTTCTGGGTCTCGCTCAGAGGAGCCTCGTAATAGGCCTGCACGGCGGCCTCCGCGCTGGGCGCCGTGGCGCGCACGAAGCGGCCAGTCAGCACCTCGTAAGCCTGCCGGACGCGTTCCCAACGGTGATCGCGGTCCATCGCCCAGAACCGCCCGCACACGGTCGCGATGGCGCCAATGCCCAGCTCCCGGCAACGGGCCTCGACCTGCCGAATATAGCCGAGGCCGCTCATCGGGGGCGTGTCCCGCCCGTCAGTGAACGCGTGGATCAGCACCTGCTCCGGCCGCAGGCCGTCGGCCTTGGCCTGGGCGAGGATGCCGTACAGGTGCTCCAGCATCCCGTGCACCCCGGCGTCGCTGACGATGCCCATCAGGTGAAGCCGCGCGGTGGCGCTGCTCCGGACCCGCGCGATCGCCGCGCGCCAAGCGGGGTTCCCGGCCAGCAGGCCATCTTCAAATAACTTATTCAGCCGTACCAACTCCTGGTCGACGATCCGGCCAGCGCCGATGTTTTCGTGGCCGACCTCGCTATTGCCCATCACGCCGTCGGGCAGGCCGACGTCTCGGCCTGAGGCCCGCAGGAGCGCGTGCGGGTAGCGCGACCGCAGCAGGTCATCGCAGGGCTTGCGCGCGAGGGCCACGGCGTTGGTGGCATCCTGCGCGCGATCGGGATTGCGGCCCCAGCCATCGCGGATGACCAACAGTACGGGAGGACGAGAGGAAGACATAGGGAATGCAGCGGGGACCGTGGCGCGCGGGCGGCGGCGGTCAAAGGCAATTCTCCACCGCCGCCTTGCACCGCGCGGGGCTCCCCGTTTCCCTCCCCCACATCGCAATGTCCAAACGCGCCGTCCTGCTGGTCAACCTCGGTTCCCCCGACTCCACGTCCGTGCCGGACGTACGCCGCTACCTGCGCGAGTTCCTGGGGGACGAAAGGGTACTCGATGTGCCGGCCCCGCTGCGCTGGCTACTGCTCGAGGGCATCATCTTGCGGACGCGACCGAAGAAGTCCGCGCACGCCTACGAAGAGATCTGGACGCCCGAGGGCTCGCCGCTGATCCTGACCTCGCGGAAGGTACAGCAGAAGCTGGCGACTGACCTCGGGGCGGACACACCGGTGTACCTCGCGATGCGCTACGGCCGGCCCGCCATCGCAGATGTCATCGCCCAAATGGCCGCGGATGGGATCACGGAGGTGCTCTTGTTCCCGCAGTACCCCCACTATGCGATGTCCTCTTGGGAGACGGTGGTGGTGAAGGTTTACGCCGAGGCCGCGCGGCGCGCTCCGGGGATGCGGATCGCGTGCGTGCAGCCGTTTTACCAAGACGCCGATTACATCGAGGCGCTGCACACCGTGTCGGCCCCGTACTTGGCGCAACCGCACGATTACGTCCTATTCAGCTACCACGGCATCCCCGTGCGCCACCTCCGCAAAGGCGACTCGTCTAAGGCGCACTGCACTTTGGTGCCCGACTGCTGCGCGACCTGCTCCCCCCTGCACGCCACCTGCTATAAGGCGCAGTGCCTCGCCACCACGCGGGCCCTCGTCGCTCGGGCGAAGCTCGCGCCGGAAAAATACAGCGTCTCCTTTCAGTCGCGTCTGGCCGGAGAGCCGTGGCTCTCGCCGTTCACCGACCACGAGCTCGAGCGACTTCCGAAGGAAGGGCGGAAACGGCTGCTGATCCTCTGCCCCGCGTTCGTCGCGGACTGCCTCGAGACGATCGAGGAGATCAGCGGCGAGGGGAAGGAGATGTTCCTCGAGGCGGGCGGAGAGTCCTTCACCCAGATCCCCTGCCTCAACGATCACCCCTCCTACATCGAATTCCTCGCGGGCCGGGTCCGCCGTTGGCTGGAGCACGGCACTGTCTAGTTCACCCGTGGCTTTCCCCGGCCCCACCTCGTCCGCCGCCCCAGCCGCGCTGCTGCTCGCAGCCGACGGGCGCGTCCTTGCCGGCGCCGGGTCAGCAGCGGCACTCTGGCCGGGGGTGGCGCTTGTTGGCCGCCCGGTGGCGGAGCTGTTCCGCTTCGAGCTGGAGGCGGACGATCCCGCCTTTCTCGCCGCGCAGTGGGAGGCGCTGCAGGCCGCGGCGACGGCAGGGGCCGTGCGACTCGCGACGCGGGTCGGCCACACTTTGGGCGGAGAAGTTGATTTTTCCCTTTCCGCCGGGCCCGCCTACGGAACTTGGCTGGCACTCCTACTCCCGGCCGGCGCACCCTCCGCCCTCGCTCCTGCTACGGAGCAGACCGGAGCGAACCGGACCGCCGGAGCGGAGCCATTCGCCGCGGCAGCTGAACTGGGTTTTTTTGAGCTGGATCCGCGCCGGGGCCACGTTCGTTTCTCCGCCGGTTGGAAGGCGATGCTCGGTTACGGGCCGGACGAACTCGCGGATTCCCTCGAGACGTGGCGGAGCCTGCTGCATCCGGATGATAGCGGCGCCGCCCCGGATGCGGCGCTCGGTTCAGCCGGGACCGGAAGCCGCGCCTCGACCGCCGAGTATCGCCTCCGGCACCGCGATGGCACCTGGCGCTGGGTGCAGGGCATCACCGTGCGTCAGACGGGCGGGGATGGCACCTTGGAGCGCGTCGTCGGCCTGCACCTCGATCTGACGGAGCGCAAGGAATTGGAGGAATCGCTGCTCGCCGCGGAGGATCGCCTCGGCGCGATCGCCGGGGCCGAGGACGTGGCATTGTTCGACCTCGACGCGGGGAGCGGCGTTGCCTGGGTCTCCCGCGGCTGGCACCGGCTCCTTGGGCGCGACGACGCCGCCGGACCGCTCCCCAACGGGGCGTTCGCGGGCGATCTGCCCGCTGGGGCGGGCGAGGAGGGCATCGCCGCTTGGGTGGACGCCCTCCCGGGTGACGCGCCCGGATTCCTCGTGGCCGCGGAACTGCGGGCCGCAGGTGGATCCTTGGTTCCCGTTTGGCTCGGGGGCACCCGGCGGCGGCACCGTCGCGGGGGCCTGCGGCGGGCCACCGGGTTCGCAATGCCCCGCACGGAACTGGCGCCCGCCCCCGCGGCGCGGCCCGAGGAGGCAATCGAGGCGGTGAGCGAGGGCGTGCTCATCCTAGATGCGCGGGAACGGGTGGAACGCGCCAACCGCCGCGCCGCCCAACTGCTCGGGACGACGCCGGAGGCGCTCACTGGGAGAACCGCCGCGGAGGTTTTTCCACTCGTGCGGCGCCACGACGGCGGACGCGTCCCGGCGCCCTTTGCCCCTTTCCTGCTGGGCGATCGCCCGCCCCCGCTGGTGGCGACGGACGCCCTGCAGCGGCGCGACGCCGAAGCCCTGCCCATCGTCTGGCGCGCGGAACCCCGCCGCAACGAGGCCGGCCGCGTCAGCGGACTGATCCTTGTCTTCCGCAATCCCGACGAGATGCGACTTACCCCGGAGGAACTCGTGCGGGCCAACCGGTTCGAGGCCCTCGGCCTGCTCGCGGGCGGCATCGCGCACGACTTCAATAACCTCCTGACGACTATTTTGGGCGCGGTCTCCCTCGCCAAGGACCAGCGGGATCCCTCCGCGTTGGCGGACGCGGAGCGCGCGTGCCTGGTCGCCAAGGGACTCACGCGCCAGCTCCTCACGACCGCTAAGGGGGGCGCGGGGGAGAAGACGACCTTTGTGGCGCGCGATCTGCTCGCGGATGCGGTGCGGATTGCCGCCGCCGCCTCGCCCGCGACGATCACCGTCGAGGTGGCCGAAGGCACCCCGGACCTGCACGGCGAGCGTCCGCGCCTGCTGCAGGTGTTCCAGAACCTCGTGGTGAACGCGCTCCAGGCGATGCCGCCCGCCCCGCACCGACCGCAGGTGCAGCTGCGGGGCGCCAAGGTCACACTGACCGAGGGCCAGATCGACGGCCTCCCGGCCGGGGAATGGGTTGAGCTCGAGGTGCGCGACAACGGCAGCGGCATTCCCCCGCACGTGGCGGCACGGATCTTCGACGCCTTCTTCACCACCAAAAAGCACGGCACCGGGCTCGGGCTCGCGACCGTCCTCTCCATCGTGCGGCAGCACGGCGGCCAGGTCGCGCTCGCGACCGAACCGGGTGTCGGCTCCGCCTTCACCGTCTACCTGCCCTCCGCACCCGCCCCGGCCCCGGCGCCGGTACGCGCCGCCCCGACCTACCGTTTCGGCACGGGCCGGATTCTCCTGCTCGACGACGATCCCGCCGTCGCCGCGCTGACGGTCTCGATGCTGCAAAGCCTCGACTACAAGGTGGACCACGCCCGGACCGGCGAGGAGGCCGTCACGCTGTACCAGCGCTACCTGAGCCTCGGGCGTCCTCACGACGCCGCAATTCTGGACCTTACGATCGTAGGCGGGATGGGAGGCGAGGAGTGCCTCGAGCAACTGCGCCGAATCGACCCAGACGTGCGCGCGATCATCGCGAGCGGTTACGACGACGACGACCTCGCGCGGCGGTTCCTCGATGCCGGGGCCTGCGGTTACCTCGCTAAGCCCTACCGCACGGTGGAATTGGGCAAGATGCTCCGCTCCGTGCTCGGCCAGTAGCGACTCAGCCGCGCCAGGTGAAGGCGTGGCACAGGGCCACCCCGGCGGCGTCAGCCTCGTCGAAGGCCAGCGCGCGCCCGTGGCCAAGGATGGCCATCACCGTCCGCGCCATCTGCTCCTTGCTGGCGCGCCCGGCGCCCACGACCGCCTGCTTCACCCGCAGGGGCGCGTACTCAAAGACCGGCAGGTCCCGAATCGCGGCTGCAGCGATCGCGGCGCCCCGGGCCGCGCCAAGGATCTGCGCGGTCTGGAAGTTCTGCACGTAGATTGTCTGCTCGAGCGCCACGTGCCGCACCCCGGCACCCTCGAGGAACTCGCTCACGTGCCGGTGAATCTGCCCTAGCGCGTAGGCGAGCGGTTGGCGCGCGGGCACGGTCACAGTGCGGCAGCGCAGCAGCAACGGCGGGCGTCCGGGAGCCAGTTCTAGCAGCGCGAGGCCCGTGCCGCGCAGCGAGGGATCAACGCCCAAAATCCGCCCCGTGAAAGGCTGGCGGGGCGGCGCGACAGCTCCCGCGGCCCCCGTGCCGGCAAGGATGGCGGCAGGCCCCCGCGGGGCCGGCAGCGGGCGGCCCGCGAGCTTGGCCGCCCAGAGCTGGCGGGTGTTCATCCTGGGCATCGGCGAGGTGGGATTGGTCCGGGGCGGGAAACTCAGGTCAGGAGCCGGATGGCCGCCAGAACGCTGAGGGCGAGGGCGACATTCTCGAACGCGCGCTGGTCGATTCGCGCGACGATGGCCCGCCCGCCCCAGGCTCCCGCCAGCACCGCCGGCGCGAGCAGCAGGTTGAGCCGCAGGCTCTCCGCGGTGATCAGCCCGAGCCCGCCCATAAACGGCAACTTGAACAGGTTAAGCACAAGGAAGAAGACGGCGGCCGTGCCCACGAAGTCGAGTTTCGGCAGACGCATCGCCAAGAAATAGATGGCCATCAGGGGGCCGGCGGCATTGGCCACCAGCGTCGTGATGCCGGCCAGAATTCCCACTGCCGGGGCGAACCAGGCCCCGAAGGCCTCGCCCGCGCCCTCGCGCCGTCGCCGGCTGAGGTGCAGCGCCACCATTCCCAGCACGATGCCGCCCACGAGCCGTCGCGCCTCGAGGTCCGTCAGGCGCTCGAGCAGGAAGTAACCCGCCAGGACGCCGAGCGCCGTCCACGGGAACAGGCGGCCTAGGTGGCCCCAATCCGCGTGCCGGCGGTAGAGCGCGGCGCCGACCAGATCCCCAAGGCAGAGCAGCGGCAGCAGGGCCCCGGAGGCTGATTTCGCCGGGAGGATCTGCGTGAAAAGCACCGCCGCGAGTAGGCCGAGGCCGCCAATGCCAGCCTTCGCCACCCCGACGATCAGCGCGGCCGCGACCGCGATCAGCCAGTCCCAGGATTCCAGATTCACCCGGCAACCTCCCCCTCGCTGAAGCCGCCCGCACGGACGGTCAGCACCTGCCAGCAGACGCCATCCCCGCTCGCGCCCGCGCCGGGCAATTGGGTGCCCGTGGCGATCACCTGGCTTTCGGTCGGAAGCGCGGACCAAAAGCGCGCGCGGCGACCGGGATCGAGTTCACCCAGCACGTCGTCCGCGAGGATGATGGGGGACACGCCGCTCCGTTCTCGGAACCACGCCGCCTGGGCGAGGCGCAACGCGAGCACCGCCGAGCGCTGCTGGCCCTCCGAGGCGAAATCCCGCGCGGCGCCGCCCCCGATCCGCAGCTCAAGGTCGTCGCGGTGCGGTCCGGTCAGCGTGGCCCGGAACGCCAGATCGCGCGCCCGCCCCTCGGCGAGGCGCCGCCGCCAGGCCGTCGGATCGGTCTCCGCCCAGTCGGGCCGGTAGATCAGCTCCGCCGTCTCCTGCCCACCCCCGACCCGCCCGTAGGCCGCCCCACAGGGCACCGCGAGCGCCGCCACCCCCGCGACGCGCCGCCGCACCAGATCCGCGGCCGCGGGGGCGAGCGCCGCCTCGAAGGCGTCCAGTTCCGCGACCGCCGCGCGGCCGGATTTCAGCAGCGCGTTGCGGGCGGCGACTGCCCGGACGAACGCCTGCAGCGAAGCGAGGTAATCGCTGTCCATCGCCGCGAGGGTGAGGTCAAGCCAGCGCCGCCGCAGCGCGGGGGCGCCGCGCAGCAACTGTAGATCCTGGGCCGAGAACACCACGGTGGGGAAACGCCCGAGGTAATCTGCCAGCCGCGTGATCTTCTCCCCGTCGCAATGGAGTTCGCGGCCCTCGGGGCGGAGGATGATGCGCACCTGCGTTTCCCCCTGCCGCTCGTGCTCGAGGACGAACGCGAGGCTCGCCGCCGGCTGTCCCCGGGCGACCAGCAGGCGCACGTCACCGGTCCGGAAGGAACGGAGGGCAGTCAGGAAACCGACCGCCTCCAGCAAGTTGGTTTTCCCCTGCGCATTGGGCCCGAGGAGGAACGTCTGCCGCCCCACGAACTCCACCGTGGTGTCCGCGACGTTGCGGAAGTGCCGGAGGGTGATTTGGCGTAGGCGCATCGCGGGGGGGCATAGCCGAGCCGGGGCGGGGCCGGCAAGCCGCGCCTCCGCAAAACGGGCCTTTTCCAGCCGGCCATTTCCGTCCACACTCTCTGGCGTGATCCCGTTCCCGACTTCCCTCGCCACGACCCTGCGCACGTTCGAGGCCTTGGCGGCGCTCGAGCCCACCATTAATCGCGCCGGCGACCTGATCCTCGAGACGCTGCGGGGCGGCGGCAAGCTGCTGGTCGCGGGCAATGGCGGCAGCGCGGCGGAGGCGGGCCACTTCGCGACGGAGCTAACCGGGCGGTACCAGCGCAACCGGCGGGCCCTCCCCGCGCTCGCGCTCTCGGCGGATGGCTCGCTGCTGACGTGCGTGGGCAACGATTTCGGCTTTGAGCAGGCGTTCGCGCGGCAGGTCGCCGGGCTGGGCCGGCCAGGCGACCTGCTGATCGTGCTGAGTTCCAGCGGTAATTCCCCGAACCTGCTCGCGGCCCTCGCGGAGGCCCGCCGCGGCGGACTACGGAGCCTGGCGCTCCTCGGACGAGGCGGCGGTCGCGCCCGCGGGGCGGCGGACTGCGAGCTCATCGTGCCCGGGGAAAGCGGCGCCGCCGCCCAGGAGGCGCACCTCTTCCTGATCCATCATTTCTGCGAGCGTATCGACGCCGCCTTTCCCGAGTAAGGACCCGGCACCCACGGCAGAAACCCCTTGCGCCGCGCGCGGCGCCGCCTTGGCTCACGGCCCCAATGAGCAACACCGCACCCGCCGAAGAGCACGCCATCCTGAAGACCAGCTACGGGGAAATCACCCTCGCCTTCTGGTCCGACGTCGCCCCGAAGACCGTGGAGAACTTCAAGAAGCTCGCCCGCGAGGGTTTCTATGACGGCACCGCCTTCCACCGCATCATCAAGGGCTTTATGATTCAGGGGGGCTGTCCGAACACGAAGGAAGGCGCCCGCGGGATGCCCGGTACCGGTGGCCCCGGCTACACCATCAAGGCCGAGTTCAACGCGAAGCCGCACGTCCGCGGCGTCATCTCGATGGCCCGTTCCCAGCACCCCGACTCCGCGGGCTGCCAGTTCTTCATCTGCCACGGCGACGCGCGCTTCCTAGACCGCCAGTACACCGCCTTCGGCCAGGTGGTGAAGGGCGACGACGTCCTCGAGCGTCTCGCCACCGTCCCGACCGGATTCGGAGGGGGCGGCGGCGAGAAGAGCACCCCGGCCGAGCGCATCGCCGTCGAAAGCATCCGGCTGGTCCCCGCAGCCTGAGCCCGCGCGCCCCGGGAAACCGGGGCGCTTTCAGCGGCCGAAAATCGCGTGGGCTACCTCCGGCGCGGCGAACATTTCCGCCGCGTCGTGCCCGATCCCGGGGGTTTCGACCTTGCGCCAGCCGAAGGTCCAGCCCCGGGTCCGGGCCAACTCCGTGGCGAACGCAAAGCAGGCCCGCCCCCGCTCCAGCCGGTTCCCGCCCTGCAGCATCGCCGCCGGGCTTTGGTCCAGATTGGACTCCACCAGAGTGTCCCTGGTCCCGAGGTAAAGCGTGAGCGGGGCCGCTAGGTAGCGGCGCAGCACGTCATCGGAACCCAGTTCCGGCGGCAGCGCCCCGAAGCCGTAACCGAAATCCCGTTCGCGGGTCGGGAACAGGTGCGACCCGGGGTTGGCCGCGACGATCCGACCCGCCTCCGTCGGCAGGAAGGCCGCCAGCCGCACGAGGAACTGACCGCCCGCGGAATGGCCGATGAGGAAGTAGGGCAATTGCGGCCGGCCCTCCTCCGCGCGGATGCGCGCCACCAGCCGCGGCACTGCGGCGTATGTCCAGCGTTCCGGCGACTGTACCTTCCCCGCCTTGTCCACCAACCCGCCCCGCTGGTAACGCTCCAACGGGAAACGTTCCTTGTCGAAGCGCGGCGCCACGACCAGCGCCCGGAAGCGCTCCGCGAGGGTGATCGCGAAGTTGCGGTAATCCTCGGCATTGCGGGCCACCCCGTGGAAAATAACGAACAGCGGCCCGTCCCGGTAGGTGGGTGGCCGGTAGGTGAACACCTCAATCACCTCCCCCTCGTGGGTGAACTCCAGACGGTGGGCCCCGACCTTGAGTGGGGCTCCGTCCGCCCGGCACACCACGAGCCCGCCGAGCAAGAGGACGACTCGAAGAAAGTTCATTCCCCAGCGGATGGCGCACGCCGATCGGGCGCAAGCCCGGGAACGCACGCCCCCCCACCGCCGACTGGCCACGCGTATCGATCGGTACCAAACTGCGCCGCGATGCCTCGCATTCTCCACCTCGTGGCCGCCACCACCCCCGGTCGGGTACTGGGCCGGAACGGCGCGCTGCCCTGGCGGCACCCCGAGGACCTTGCCCGCCTGGACGCGCTCACGGCGGGGGCGGTGTGCATCCTCGGCCGACGCACCCACGAAGCGTGGCGATCCGTGGAACGTCACGGGCGGCGACCGATTGTGATTTCTGCCTCGGGGCTGCCGCTGCGCGCCCCGGTGCCGCGGGCCGCCGACTTCCCCGCGGCCATCGCGCTGGCGGAACAATTGCCGGGGGAACTCTTCGTCTGCGGGGGGCCCCGGCCCTACGCGGAGGCCCTGGCGCTAGCCGGCTGGCGGCATCTCCGCCTGCACCTCACGCTGGTGGAGTCGGAGCACCCCGGCGACGTCTTCTTTCCCCCGTGGGACTACCTTCCATGGCGCCCGCTGCCAACTCCCGGGGCGCTCACGCCTGGACTCACCTTCCTGACCCTAGACCTGCCGGCGTCCCCGGACTCCGGCCGCTGAGCCGGGCAGCGTGGGCCGCCGCGACGACAAGATACTTCTCCGCCCACCCGCGGAGGGCGTCCTGTTCGGCGGTGCTGAGGGTTCGGACCACCCGCGCCGGGGACCCCATCACCAGCGAGCCGGGCGGACAGCGGAAGCGCTGGGGAACCAGCGCATTCGCCCCGACGATGCTTCGCGCACCGATCACGGCCCCGTCCAGCAGCGTCGAGCCCATTCCGACCAGGCATTCGTCCTCGACCGTGCAGGCGTGCACGATCGCGCCGTGCCCGACGGTGCACCAATCGCCAATGAGGGCGTCGCGGTCGTCCGCGAGGTGCACCACCACGTTGTCCTGAAGGTTGGTGCCGGCGCCGACGCGGATTCGGGCGATGTCCCCGCGGAGGACCGCCCCGTAGAAGACGCTCGCGCGCGCGCCCAGCTCGACGTCGCCGATCACCGTGGCGTTGGGCGCCACGAAGAGCGCAGCCGCGACCTGCGGCGCGCGGGCGAGGTGACGTTCCAGCCTTTCCTGCGTGGTCATCGCAGGAAGTTCTCGCCGGCGCGGCCGCGGGGCGCAAGCTCCCGCCCAACCCCGCCCACGCGCCTATGGACGTCCTCCTCAACCTCCTCCGCGGCCTCTTCGGCATGGCTGTGCTACTCTTGGTGATCTATCTCCTGAGCGAGAACCGGCGGGCCATCAGCTGGCGCACGGTCGGGATGGCGATCGTCCTGCAGTTCACCTTTGCCGCGCTGGTGCTCTACTTTAGCCCGGCCCGCTCCGCGATCGAATGGGTGGGCGCCCGCTTCATCGACCTACTCGCGTTCACCAACGCCGGCGTGTCCCTGCTCTTCGGCTCCCTCGCCGACAAGTCCCGCCACGGGGTCGTGTTCGCCGTGATGATCCTCCCCTCGATCATCTTTTTCTCCGCCCTCTCCTCGCTCCTTTACTACCTCGGGATCCTCCAGCGCGTGGTGTACGCCTTCGCGTGGGTGATGTCGAAGACGCTCCGCCTCTCCGGCGCCGAGACCCTCAGTGCCTCCGCCAACATCTTTCTCGGGCAGACGGAGGCCCCGTTCCTGGTGAAACCCTACCTCGCCGGGATGACGCGCTCCGAGCTACTCACCATTATGGTCGGCGGGATGGCGACCATCGCCGGCGCCGTGATGATGGCCTACATCGCCTTCCTCGGCGGCGACGACCCGAAGCAGCAGATGATGTTCGCCACCCACCTGATCACCGCCTCGGTCATCAACGCGCCCGCGGGGCTAATGATCGCGAAGATGCTGGTGCCGCAGACGCAGCCGGTCGACCAAAAGCTGGCGATCTCCAAAGAAAAACTGGGCTGCAACGCCGTTGACGCGGTCTGCCTCGGGACCACGGAGGGGCTCAAGCTGGCCGCCAACGTGGGCGCGATGCTGATCGCCTTCACCGCCTTGGTGACGATGGTCAACGCGGTGCTCGGCTGGCTCGGCACCCCAGGCACCCTCCTCCTCGGCGAAACGCACTTCTCCTACCCCGGCCTTAACGCGTGGGTCAGTAGCGTCACCGGCGGCGCCTTTCCCGGCCTCTCCCTCGAGTTCCTCTTCGGAGTGCTATACGCACCGGTGGCTTGGCTGATCGGCATCGACCACGGCCACCTGCTCCAATCGGGAGCGCTCCTCGGCACCCGCACGGTCCTCAACGAGTTCATTGCCTTCCAGCAACTCGGCACCCTGAAGGCGTCCGGCGCCTTCAGCGACCCCCGCGCCGCCATCATCCTCACCTACGCGATGTGCGGCTTCGCCAACATCGTCTCCATCGGGATCCAGATCGGCGGCATCGGCGCGCTCGCCCCCGAGCAGCGCACCAACCTCGCCCAGCTCGGCATCCGCGCGATGATCGGCGGCACGGTGGCCTGCTACCTGTCCGCCTGCGTCGCCAGTATTCTGGTCTGAGCGCCGCGGCGGCGGGAATCCTCTTGCCCCCGCCGCGCGAAAGTGCGGCTTTCGGCGCGCCCCGCCGGCCCCCTTCCGCGGGCACCCCAAAGCTATGATCGTCTTGTCACGCCTTATCTTGGTCCTGTCGCTCGTCCTCGTCGTCGCCGCTTCCCCGGCGTCCGCGCAGGCCACCCTGACGGGTATCGTCACCAACTCTGCTACCGGCGCCGTCCTCGAGGGCGCCCGCGTGCAGCTCAAGGGCTCCGCGCTCGAGACGACCACCGACAACCTCGGTACCTACCGGTTTCAGGGCCTGCCCGCCGGCGAGGCCGTCCTCCTCGTCACCTACACGGGCCTGTCTCCCGCCGAGGCCGCGGCCACCCTCGGCGCGGCGGGCACGGTCCGACGCGACGTCGGGCTCACCGCGGAAATCTACCGGATGAGCCGCTTCGTGGTGGGGAGCGAACGCGAGGGTAACGCGAAGGCTATCACCCTCCAACGCCTCTCCGACGGGGTGAAGAACGTGGTCTCCGCGGACGCCTTCGGCGCCCTCGCGGGCAACCCGGCCGACCTCGCCGCCCGCCTCCCCGGCATCGAGGGAGAGTCCGTCGGCGGCGACAACCGCTACCTCCGCATCCGCGGCCTCAGCCAGAACCTGAGCACGATCACCCAGGACGGTAACCGCCTCGCCGACGCCGGCTCCGCCGGCTCCACCCGCGAGTTTCAGTTCCAGACCGTCAGCGCCGACTCGATCGAGCGCATCGAGGTCACCAAATCCCCGACGCCCGATCTGGACGGCGACTCGATCGGCGGGGCCGTCAACCTCGTCACGAAGAGCGCTTTCGACAGCTCCCCCGAGCGGCGCATCCGCGGTTCCCTTGGCGCGATCTGGCGCGCGCGCGACCCCCGGGACCGCCCGCGCACCGGCGCCTCGCTCTCCTACTCCGAGGTGTTCGGCGGCCGCATCGGCGTGTCCGTGAACCTCGCCTACCGGCCCCACGGCTCGATCATCGACGTCTCCAGCCAGGCGCACCAGCAACTGCCGAACGACGTCACCGGCCCGGCGTACACGTACCAGTACCAGATCCAGGACTTTAACAACATTCGCACCCGCTCCGGCGCGGGGATTAAGCTCGACTACAAGCTAACGGACCAAGCGCGCCTCTTCGCCAACTGGCAGTACGCCAAGCACACCGAGCACACGAGCAACAGTCAGGTCACGTGGCAGACGAACCAGGCGATCGCCACCCGCGATGCCGCCGGGGCCCTCACCGGTACGGGCGGCATCATCCCCGGCTACACCGACGACGAGACGCGCGTCCGCGGCGTCGCAGCCAGCACGGTCGCGATCGCCTCGCTCGCGAACTACAAGCTGGGCGCGACCAATTCACTCAACGTCGGCGGCGTCCACCGCCACCCCGGCTGGAACCTCGAGTACGACGTGTACGCCTCGCAGTCTAAGGCCGACTACCCGGGCAACAACACCTTCACCTACACGGCGCGCAACGTTGGGTTCACTCTGCGGCGCAACAACCGCCTCTTCCCGGACGTCACGCAGACCGAGGGCGCGGACTGGACGAAGCTGGAGAGCTACACCGACAACCTCTACTCGAGCGCGCGGATGGCCGGCTGGGACGCCTACCAGGGCGCGGCGGTGAACTACCGCCGGAGCTTCACCGCGCCGGTCCCGGCCTACGTGAAGACGGGGCTGCGCTGGCGACGGCAGACGCGCAACCTCGACAACACGCCCTACAACACCGTCTACTTCGGTCCGGACGGCGTGATGGGCCCGAACCCGGCAACGGGCCGCAACGACGACAACCTCGCGCAGTTCGGCCTCGCCAACCGCCCTTTCCCCGACACCGAACTCGGACGTTACGGGGCCGTCCCCTTCCCAGCATTCCAAGCCGACGGGCGGGCTTTCAACTTAGACAAAGCCATCGCCGCCAATCCGACCCATTTCCGGCGCCAGCTGGCGACCGATCTGCAGACGGCGTTCACCGGCAACCAGCAGTTCGAGGAACAGATCCGCGCGGCCTACCTGATGGGCAACCTGCGGCTCGGGCAGTTCTCGATCCTCGGCGGCGTCCGGGTGGAATTCACCGAGACCGACGGCGAGGGCGCCCTGCAGGTCATCACCCCCGAGGAGCGCGCGCGCCGCGCCGCCTGGGGCACCGCCCCGCTCAACGACACCGAAATCACCCGCCGCGCGCGCGAGGAGTTTGGCCGGCGCCAGACCCGTTCCGGCGATTACCGGAGCGTCTTCCCGGGCGTGCACCTGCGGTACCAGTTCACGCCCAACCTCCTGACGCGCCTCAGCTACTCGACGAGCATCGGCCGGCCGAACGTGGGCCAGCTGATCCCGCGGACCACGGTCAATTACGAGAACCAGACGGTCTCCACTAGCAACCCGGGGCTGCTGCCGCAGACGGCAGACAACTTTGACCTCACCACGGAGCTCTACTTCGAACCCGCGGGAATGCTCACCGTCGGCGTCTTTCTCAAGGAGATCAAAAAGTTCATCTACACCGCCGGCGGCACGACGATCGCCTCGGGAACCGACAACGGCTTCGGCGGCGAGTACGCCGGTTACGCGCTCACTACCCAGTACAACGGCGGCTTCGCGAAGGTGAAGGGCATCGAGATCGGCTACAACCAGCAGTTTACCTTCCTGCCCGGTTGGATGAGCGGCTTCGGCGCCTACGCCAACCTCACCCGGATGCAGGCCGAGGGGAACTACGGCACCGGAAGCGCCATCGCCCTCGCGCCGAACCCCCGGGTGGCCGGTTTCAACCCATTCATCGCCAACGTCGGCGTCTCCTACATCCGCCGCCAAGTGAACTTGCGGGTGCAGTACAGCTACCTCGGCCGCTACCTCGTCGGCTTCAACGCCAATGAGTCCCGCGCCACCTACGCCGCGGCGCGGCCGACGGTGGACATCAAGACGATCTATAACGTCAGTCGGAACTACAGCGTGTACCTCGACGTCGTGAACGTGTTGATGAACCCGGACCGTGAGCGCCAGTTCGGATACGGGCGGCCGCAGGTCACCCACCTAATGGTGCCGCAGCTGTTCTTCGGCGTGAACGGCCGCTGGTAATGTCGGGGCGCCGGGCGCAGCTTCTCGCAGCTCTCCTCGCGGCGGCCCCCGTCGCGCCAGCCGCCGCGCCGGCCGCCCCGAATGTCCTCCTGATTTTAGCCGACGACCTGCGGCCCGATGCCCCCGGTTTTGCCGGAGGCCGCGAGGCGCGCACGCCCCACCTCGACGCGCTGGCCCGCGGCGGGACCGTTTTCCCGCGCGCGGCCTGCAGTTACCCCATCTGCCACGTCAGCCGCTCGGAGCTCCTCTCCGGTCAACTCGCGCTCGGCCGTCCCGGCCAGGGCGCCCCCGGCGGGCCTGTCGCCTTCGATCCCGCCAGCCCGCTCCTCCCGGCCCGGCTCGCCGACGCCGGCTGGCACACGATCCACTCTGGCAAGTGGCACGTGGCCGGGACACCGGCGCAACGCGGTTTCCGCGAAACCGCCGGAATGTTCAGCGGCGGGGGCGCAGCAGGGAAACCGGGTACCGTCGAACGCTCTCCCACCGGCCGCGAGGTTACCGGCTACCGCGGCTGGACCTTTAAGGACGCAGCCGGACGCGCCCAACCCGAGCTGGGCGTGGGCCTCACGCCGGAAACCGACCGGATCATCACGGCCCGCGCGGCCGAGGCGATCGGGCGTCTGCGGGACCGGCCTTTTTTCCTTCAGGTGAACCTCACCGCGCCGCACGACCCGCTACTCGAGCCGCCCGGCAGCCAGCGAGGCCCGGAATCGGAGTTGCCGGCGAACTTTCGCCCGGAACCCGCCTTCGCGACTGGGAACACGGAAGGTCGGGACGAACGCATCGTACCCGCGCCGCGTACCGCGGCGGCCGTACGCGTGGAGCGGGAGCTGTACTTCCGCCTAGTGGAGGAGGTGGACCGCAACGTGGGCGAGCTGCTCGCAGCGCTCTCCGCCGCCGGAGTCCGCGAACGCACGCTGGTCCTCTTCTCGAGCGACAACGGGCTCGCCCTCGGCAGCCACGGGCTGATGGGCAAGCAGAACCAGTACGATCACTCGTTCAACGTGCCCCTCATCCTAGCCGGCCCGGGCATTCCCGCCGGCCTCCGCTTCGCCGTACAATGTTACCTGCGGGACCTCTACCCGACCCTCTGCGACCTGCTCGGTCTGTCCACCCCGGCCGGACTCGACGGCCGCAGCCTACTGCCCGTGCTCCGCGGCGAGCGCACGGAGGTCCACGAGGCGGTCTTCGGCTACTTCACCGACACCCAGCGGATGATCCGCACCAAGGAAGGCTGGAAACTCATCTGGTATCCCGCAATCCAGCGCACGGAGCTGTTCGACCTCAACGTGGATCCGGATGAGCTCCACGACCTCACCAGTGAGCCCGCCCACGCCGCACGGCTCGCGGAGCTCCGCAACCGGCTCGCCGCCTGGCAACTCCAGCACCGCGATCCCGCCCCGCCCGCCTTTCGCCGCCCGTGATGCGCCGCCCCACCGTCTTCCTTTGGCTGCTCGCCACGTGGTCCGCCCCGGCCGCGGACGCGCCGCTCGATTACAATCGTGACGTTCGCCCGTTGCTCTCTGACCGCTGCTTCAAGTGCCACGGCCCGGACGCGGCTGCGCGCCGCGGGAAATTCCGCCTAGATGTCCGCGAGGACGCCTTGGCTCCGCGCGACGGCATCGTCCGCCTCGCCCCCGGAAGGCCCGACGAGAGCGAGCTGATGCTGCGGATCCTCTCGCCCCACGCCGACGAGGTGATGCCCCCGCCTGAAGACGGCGGCCGGCCGCTGTCTCCCACCGAACAGACTCTCATCCGACGTTGGATCGCAGAGGGCGCCCCCTACGCGCCGCACTGGTCCGTCGTGCGGCCGCGGAATGCCGCTCCACCTACGATCCGCGACCTTCATTGGCCCGTGCACGACCTCGATCGGTTCGTGCTTGCCCGGCTGGAGCACGAGGGCCTCTCCCCCGCGCCGGTCGCCGCCCCTGCGACGCTCCTCCGGCGGCTCAGCTTGGACCTGACCGGTCTGCCGCCCACGCCCACCGATCTGGACCGCTTCCTCGCCGATCCCTCGCCCGCGGCCTACGCGCGGGAGGTGGACCGCCTCTTGGCCTCATCAGCCTTCGGGGAACGGATGGCGGTCGACTGGCTCGACGCCGCGCGGTACGCGGACACCAACGGTTTTTTCCGGGACAACGCGCGGCAGGCTTGGCCTTGGCGGGACTGGGTTGTGGACGCCTTCAACCGCAACCTGCCCTTCGACCAGTTCACGCTCGAGCAGCTCGCGGGCGACCTCCTGCCCGAGCCCACGCAGGCCCAACGGATCGCCACCGGCTTCAACCGCAACCACGGCGTCAGCGGCGAGACGGGCATCATCGATGAGGAGTACCGGGTGGAGTACGTCGCCGACCGCGTGGAGACCACCGCCACCGTCTGGCTGGGCCTCACGCTCGGGTGCGCCCGTTGCCACGATCACAAGTACGACCCGATCTCGCAGCGGGAGTACTTCGGCCTGTTCGCCTACTTCAACGGCGGGGTGGAGCGCGGACTGGTGAGTCCGGACGACCCTCCGCCCGTGCTCGATGTGACCACGCCCGAGCAGAAGATTAGGTTGGCGGATCTTCGCCAGGCCCGCGCCGCCGCAGAACACGGGCTCCAGACGCTGCTGGAGCCGACGGAATCGGCGCGCGAGGCGTGGACGCGGCGGGCCGCGGCGGAGCTCGGGGCGCCCGCCGACACGCCCCTGGCCCGGCACGACTTCGAGCCCCCGGGGACGGAAATGGCATCAGGTGGCGCCGGCAGCGTGCACGGATACCTTAACCACGAGGGCGGGGTGGTCGGGGAAGCGGCGGTCTTCGATGGGACGCAGCACGTGGAATTCCCCGCGGACATCCCGCTTTCGGCGGACCAGCCCTGGTCCCTTAGCCTCTGGGTACGCCCCTCCAACTCCCTCGTCTGCCTGCTCGCCAAGATCGAGCCTGCGGGCGACCGGACCGGGGTGGAGGTCCTCTGGGCCAAGGGGCAGATTCAGGTCAACCTCGTCGACCGCTGGGTCGCCAGCGCGCTGGAAGTGCAGACCCGCGACCCCGTCCGCCGCGGCGACTGGACGCACCTCGTGATCACCTATGACGCGAGCCGGCGTGCCGCCGGTGTGCGGGTCTACGCTGACGGGCGCGAGTCTCCGCTGCAGATCACGCGGGACAATCTTGCCGGACCGGCGGTCAACGCGCTCCCCCTGCGCCTCGGCCGCCGCGACAGTGGGCTGGGCTATTACGGGCAGCTGGACCAGTTCCGCCTACTCGGCCGCGCGCTCTCCCCCGCGGAGGTGCGGACCTGGTACTGGGGCGAGCGTCTGGCACGTCCCCTCGCCGCCGCACCCGGCACGCGCGACGCCCGGGCCCGCGACCTGCTCGTGGACTGCTTTGTCGAACGCGAAGGCGCCCCCGCCCTGCGCGCCGCCCACGCGGCCGCCGCGGCGGCACGCGCGTCGGAGGAGGAGTTCCTGGCGCAGTTGCCCAAGGCCCTCGTGATGCAGGAAGCCGCGCAGCCGCGCCCTACCCGCGTTCTCCTCCGCGGCCAATACGACGCGCCCGGGGAGGAGGTTCGGCCGGGGGTGCCCGCCGTGCTGCCGCCGCTGCCCGGCGATGCGCCCGCCAACCGACTGGGCCTAGCGCGCTGGCTGGTCCGGCCGGATCATCCCCTGACCGCCCGGGTCGCGGTGAACCGGCTCTGGGCGCTCTGCTTCGGTGAGGGCTTGGTCCCAACCGCCAACGACTTCGGCTCTCAGGGCGCCCTCCCCACGCACCCCGAGCTGCTCGACTGGCTGGCGACCCGTTACGTGGCTTCCGGGTGGGACACGAAGGCGCTGCTGCGCCTACTCGTGACCAGCGCGACATACCGCCAGAGCTCCGTCGCGCCGCCCGCGCTGCGGCAGCGGGATCCAGCCAATCAGCTCCTCGCCCGCGCACCAAGCTTCCGGCTTCCGGCGGAGATGATCCGGGATCAGGCCCTCGCCGCGGCGGGCCTGCTCGTCGCGCGCCTAGGTGGACCGCCGGTGAAGCCCTACCAGCCGCCAGGGCTCTGGGAGGCCGTCTCATACAACGGCGAACTCTCCTACGAGATCGACCCGGGCGAGGGGCGCTGGCGGCGTTCGCTGTACACCTTCTGGAAGCGGACCGCCCCGCCGCCCGCGCTGCAAATCTTAGACGGTCCCACCCGCGAGACCTGCGTGGTTACCCGCCCGCGGACCAACACGCCCCTGCAGGCCCTGCTGCTGCTGAACGACGAGGGCTACGTCGAGGCCGCCCGTGCGCTCGCCGCGCGCGTGCTGACCCCGCCCGGAAGGGACGACCGCGCCCGTGGCACGGAGCTGTTCCGCCTCGTCGTCGCCCGCGCCCCCGGCCCAGAGGAACTCGGCGCGCTGGAGGGACTGCTCACCCGCCAGCAGCGCCGCTACCGGGACGATCCCGCCGCCGCCCGCCGTCTCGCCGGCGTAGGCGTCGCGCCGGCGGGGCGCGACCTCGATCCCACGGAGCTCGCCGCGTGGACCACCGTCGCCCAAACTGTCCTGAACCTCGACGAGGCGGTCAACCGCCGCTGAATGATGCCCGCCGCAACCCTGCCCCATCTGCCGCCCGGCAACCTCGCGCTGACCCGCCGGCAGCTCCTCGGCCGCACCGCGACCGGCATCGGATCCCTCGCGCTCGCCTCTCTCCTGCGTCCTGGATTGCTGGCCGGTGCACCTGTGGCCCCGCACTTCGCGCCCAAGGCGAAGCGGGTGATCTACCTCTTTATGCACGGCGGGCCGTCGCAGCTCGACCTGTTCGACCACAAGCCGGACCTGAGGCGACGGCACGGCGAGGAGTTGCCCGCCTCGCTCCGCGGCACCCAGCGGCTCACGGGGATGACGAGCGGCCAGAAGGCCTTCCCCGTCACCGCCTCGCTCTTCCAATTCGCCCGCCACGGCCGCAGCGGCGCCTGGGTAAGCGAGCTCCTGCCGCACACCGCCGGCATCGTGGACGAACTGTGCTTCATCCGCTCGATGCACACCGAGGCGATCAACCACGATCCCGCCGTCACGCTCCTCCAGACCGGGCACCAGCAGCCGGGCCGGCCGAGCTTCGGCTCGTGGGCGAGCTATGGACTCGGGAGCGAGAACCGGGACCTACCCGCCTTCACCGTGCTCCTCTCGCGCGGCAGCGCCGCCCGGCCCGCGGATCCGCTCTACGCGCGCCTCTGGGGCTCCGGCTTCCTGCCGTCGAACCATCAAGGCGTCGGCTTCCGCAGCGCGGGTGATCCGGTCCTTTACCTTTCCAACCCGCCGGGTCTCGACGCCGCCACGCGCCGCGACCAACTCGACACCCTCGCAGCCCTGAACCGGAGCGCAGCAGAGCGGCAACTCGACCCCGAGATCGAAACCCGTGTCGCGCAATACGAGATGGCGTACCGAATGCAGGCATCGGTGCCGGGGCTGCTCGACTTGGGCGACGAACCCGCCCGGAGCTTCGACGCCTACGGGCCGCAGTCGCGCGTGCCCGGCACGTTTGCCGCGAACTGCCTCCTCGCCCGCCGCCTCGCTGAACGCGGGGTGCGATTCATCCAGCTCTACCACCGCGGCTGGGACCAGCATTACAACTTGCCCAGCGACCTGCGCCTGCAGGCGGGCGACGTGGACCAACCCGGGGCGGCGCTCGTGCGCGACCTGAAGCAGCGCGGCCTACTCGACGACACCCTGGTCATCTGGGGCGGGGAATTCGGCCGCACCACCTACAGCCAGGGCCGCCTCGAGGCGGCCAACTACGGCCGCGATCACCACGGCGGCTGCTTCACCCTCTGGCTGGCCGGCGGCGGCGTGAAACCCGGCTACATCCACGGCGAGACCGACGCGTTCTGCTACCAGGTGACCCGCGACCCAGTGCACGTCCACGACCTCAACGCGACGCTGCTCCACCTGCTTGGCCTCGACCACACGCGTCTCACGTACCGCTTCCAAGGCCGGGATTACCGCCTGACCGATGTCCACGGCCGCGTGATCCAGCCCATCCTCGCCTGAACTTTCCCGTATGTTCCCGTCCCGGCTCCTGCTTCCCTGCTCGCTCCTCCTGCTCTTGCCTGCCGCGCACGCCGGGGCCCCGGCCGCGGAACCGCCCCGCTTCACGCCGGAGCTCGAGGACTTCGTGCGCCACTTCAAGCCGGGCGGGCAGGATTTCGCCGGCCAAGCGCGCGCGCTGCCGCCGGAGGAGAGCGTGCGGCGGATGCAGGTGCCGGAGGGCTACGCGGCGGAGCTCGTCGCCAGCGAGCCCGCGGTGCGCCAGCCGATCGACCTGCGCTTCGACGCCCGCGGCCGGCTCTGGGTTGTCCAATACCTGCAGTACCCCTTCCCGGCCGGCCTGACGGTCACCGCCTACGACCAGTACATCCGCGCGGAATTCGACCGGGTGCCGCCCCCGCCGCCCCGCCACACCCGCGGCGCGGACCAGATCAGCATTTTGGAGGACCGCGACGGCGACGGGCGCTTCGAAATCGTGAAGACCTTCGTGGATGGCCTGAACCTCGCGACCAGCGTCCTCCCGGACGTGGACGGCGTCTGGGTGCTGATGTCACCCTACCTGCTGTTCTATCCGGATCGAAACGGCGACGATGTGCCCGACGGAGATCCCGAGGTTCACCTCGCCGGCTTCGGCCTCGAGGACACGCATTCGCTGGCGAGCAGCCTCCACTGGGGCCCGGATGGCTGGATCTACGGCGCGACCGGCAGCACCACCAACCTGGAGATCCAGGGCGTCCGCCTCCTCGGCCAAGGCATCTGGCGCTATCACCCGGGGACCCGGGCGTTCGAGGTCTTCGCCGAGGGCGGCGGCAACACCTTTAGCCTCGAGTTCGACCAGTATGGCCGCGCCTTCTCGGGCACCAACAACGGGGCCACCCGCGGCCTGCACTACGCGCAGGGCGCCACCTACGTAAAGGGCTGGACCAAGCACGGGCCAGCGATGAACCCGTTCATTTTCGGATTCTTCGAGCATATGGCCCACGAGGGCTACGGGCAGCGCTTCCCCCAGACCTTCATCCTCTATGAGGCCGGGCTCCTCCCAGAACTGAACGGGCAGGTCGTCGTCGGGATGTCCCTCACCAACCGCGTGCAGGCTAGCCAGCTCCTGCCCCAGACCTCGACCTTCCGCACGGTCGACCGCGCGGCGCTGATCACCACCGACGACCGGACATTCCGCCCGGTGGACATTGAACAGGGGCCGGATGGGGCGATCTACCTCGCCGACTGGAGCGATCCGCGACTCAGCCACCTCAACCCCAAAGACACGTGGGACAAGGCGACCGGGCGGATCGTGCGCCTTGTTCCCAAGGGCGCCGCACTACCCCGACCGGAAGATCTGACCAAACTCGACAACGCCGCGCTGCTCGCCCGACTCAGCCACCCCAATCGTGAGCACCGCGAACAAGCCCGCCGCCTGCTCGCCCGGCGCCCCGGGGAACAGGGACCGCACCTGCGCGCCTTGGTCGAAGCCAATGCCCCGGCCGCGCTGGAGGCCTTCTGGGTGCTGAACCTGCGCCACGAACTTAAGGAGGCTGATCTGCGGGCCGCGTTGGCGCACCCGAACCCGCACGTCCGCCGCTGGGCAGTGCGCCTGCTCGGGGATCAGGGGGTGCAGCAGTCGGCCACCGCGGCGGCCCTCGCGGGTCGCGCCGCCGTCGAGCCGGACGTGGAAGTCCGCAGCCAGTTCGCCAGTTCGGCCCGCCGACTCCGCGCGGGGCAGGGTGTGCCGGTCGTCCGCGCGCTGCTGCGCCACGAGGCGGACGCCGGGGACCGGCACCTTCCGCTGCTGCTGTGGTGGGCGCTGGAAAGTCACGCCGAGGATGGACGCGAGGAACTGCTCGCGCTCGTTGCCGACCCGGCCAGCTGGCGCGCGCCCACGTTCCGCCGCGAGCTCGCCGAGCGTCTCGGCCGGCGCTTCACCGCGGACCAGGGTCCCCTGCGCCATTACACGCTGCGCCAGGGGGTATATTCCGAATGGATCATCGATCGCGCACCCGAGCACCTGCGGCGCAACTTGGAGTTCTGCGCCCGCCTCCTTGAGGCCACGCCCGGACCGGAAGAGGCGTTACTGCTCGCGCAGGGGATGGCCCGCGGGCTCGCGGGACCGCGCGTGACGACTCCGCCTCCCGCGTTGCTGCAGGCCATCGTCGCCGCGTGGAACCGGGCGCCCGACCACGTCGCCCTGACCGCCCTCGCCGCCCGTCTCGGCGTCGCGGAGGCGGAAAACCGCGCGGTCAGTCGGCTGCGCGATGCTCGCCTCACGGAAGCGGACCAGCAGATTCTCCTCGATCTTGTCTCCGCCCTAGCCCCGCCGGACGCCCTGCCGCTCCTCGCCGACCAACTCCGCACCGAACGCAATGAAGCGCGGCGCGCGCGGCGGTTGACCGCCCTCGCAGGTTTCGACCAGCCGGCCGCAGCCGCCGCCGTGCTCGAAGCCTACGCCAACCTCGGACCGAGGCTCCAGACCACGGCACTCCGGAACCTGGCGGAGAAGCCCGCCTGGGCCCGGCTGATGCTGGAGCGGATGGCCGCGGGCACCTTTTCCCCCGGCGTGCTCGGCTCCGGCACGCTCGCGACGCTCCGCGCGCATCCGGACCCCGTCCTCCAACGGCTGCTCGAGCGCCAGCTGGGCACGGCGACCGGGGCGGCCGGGGCTGAGACCGCACTGCTCATCGACGCCGGCCGCACCGCCTACAACCTTACCTGCGCCCCGTGCCATCAGGAATCTGGCAGCGGGCTGGTGGGCCTAGCTCCGGCCCTCCTGGCCTCCCCCTGGCTCCAGCGTTCGGACGAGGTGCTGGTGAACATTATCCTGCACGGGAAGGAAAACCCGGGGCGCGGTCTCGTAATGCCGCCGTGGCGGCAGCTGGATGACGCCCAGGTCGCGGCCATCCTCACCTACGCGCGACGGGAATTCGGCAACGATGCCCGCGCCGTCTCTCCGGGTCGGGTAAAGCAGATCCGCGCCGCCGGCGGCACCCGCGATCGCCCGTGGTCCGACCGCGAGCTCGAGGCGCTCGCCGGCGTCCGCTGAAGTTTCCCGTACCCGGGGCCGCAGCCGGCGGTTGACGCCCCGCCGGCACGGTGCATCTGTACGGCTTCATCCTTCACCCTCCGCACGAATTATGGCCTACACGCTGCCCGCCCTGCCCTACGCCGCCACCGCGCTCGAGCCGCACATCGACGCCCGAACGATGGAAATCCATCACGGCAAGCACCACAACGCCTACGTCACCAACGCGAACAACCTGCTTAAGGATCACCCCGCGCTGGCCGCCCTCGACGTTAACGCCCTGATCGCGAATCTGGGCCAAGTGCCGGAAGCGATCCGCACTGGCGTCCGCAACAACGCAGGTGGGCACAGCAACCACGCGTTCTTCTGGGCCACGATGGGCCCGGGCAAGAGCGGCGCCCCCAAGGGCTCACTCGCCGCCGCGATCACGGCCGGCTGGGGCGACTTGGACAAGTTCAAGGCCGCCTTCGCGCAGGCCGCCGCCACGCGCTTCGGCTCCGGCTGGGCTTGGCTCTACGTCGGCGCCGACAAGAAGCTGGCGATCGGTTCCACCGCGAACCAAGACAGCCCGCTGATGGGCAAGGCTGTCGCGGGCATCGAGGGCAAGCCGGTGCTCGGCCTCGATGTCTGGGAACACGCCTACTACCTCCATTACCAGAACCGCCGTCCCGACTATGTCACCGCCTGGTGGAACGTGGTCGATTGGGACGCTGCCGAGCGGAACTACCAGGCCGCTCTCGCCTGAGCCGGCCAGCTCCCCCGGGGCCGCACCTCACCGGTGCGGCCTCTTTTTTTACCGGCTCTGGAGGTGATGCTTATTGAGCCCAGCCTTGCGGCAGGCGTCCCACACGAAGGTCAGCCGGTCGAGGGTGGCCTTTTCGTCGGAACGGATCAGCACCGGGATGTCCTTGTCGACGTTCTTGATCTGCTGCAGCACCCCCGGGAGCTCGGCATCCGAGACCGGCTTCCCGTTAAGCGTGAGGGCTCCGTCCTTGCCGATCGAGATGGTGACATTGCCGCGGAACTCGTTCTTTCCGGCGGTCTCCACCTTCGGTAGCGTGATGTTCAGGGTTGATGCTGACTTGAACTGCATCGTCACGAACGCGAAAAAGATGAGCATCACCAGCACGTCGATCAGCGCCACGAGGTTCATCTCGGGCCGCGCGCGCCGGCGGGAGGAGCGCAGGCTCATTGGGGGCGGGCGCGTTGGAGAATCCGCTCCAGCAGCACGTCGAGTTGGGCAGCGTAGTTTTCGATCTTGCGCTGGAGGTAGCCGCTGCCGACCAAGGACGGAATTGCGATGGTCAGTCCAATCACCGTCGCGGAAAGGGCCAGCGCCACGCCCTTGGTGAAAGCGACCGGGTCCGGCAGACCCGTGTCTGGCGAGATCTGCGAGAAGACCTGTAGCAGGCCGGTGACGGTGCCGGTGAGGCCGATCAGGGGCGCCGCCGCGTAAATGACGTCCAGATAAGGGATACCACGTTCCATCCGGTTCAACTCGAGGCGGGCGAAGGCCTTCACCGCCCCCTCGTCGTGGCGGTGCTGCTCCGCAAACTCCACGATGCGGGCGAGCACCGTGTGGCGGCCGCCCACCAAGGATTTGCCCGAAACGACCGCATCCACCAAGTCGGCCGGCATCACCGCCGCGCGCCGCAGCGCGTAGGCGCGCTCGCACACGATGAAGACCGCGGCGGCGGAACAGACCGCGAGCGGGTAAATCAGCACGCCGGCGCCCTTCAGGACCTCGATCATCGCGAAAAACATGGGTAAAAAAGACCGTGTGCGAGTCAGACGACGGCGCGAGGGAAAAGTTCAAAGGCTAATGCCGCCCCAAGAAAAATTCCCGCCCGTGATTGCACGTCGCCTCCGCCTGTGCTCCTTCGCGGCGATGCCCTTTCGCCTCAACCTCGCCAACAGCCTGCGCGGAGCCGCCCTCGCGCTCCTAGTCGGCGGGATGGGCGTGTGGCTCGCGACCGGCGCACATCTCGGCTTCACGCAAACTAGTGTGGTCACGATGAAGCGGGACGAAGTCACCGGGATCGACTACCCCGAGCGCCGCCCCGGTTTTGTCGCCGGCATCGAGTTCCCGCTCGGCACGGCTGGCGCGGCCATCTTACTCGCGCTGCTCTCCCTAGCCGCGGACCGCCGTAACCCCGCTTCCTGAGCTCCTTTCCCTATGACAATCCACCACCTCGTCCGCCTCCCGCTCCTCCTCGCCGCCTTCGGCCTCTCCGCCCAGGCCGCCCCCCTGACCTTCGACTTCAAGGACCCGAAGGGCGTGAACAACGTCCAGTTCAGCTTGGACGCCCCGCTCGAGTCCATCACGGGCACCGGCACCGGGATCTCCGGCTCCGTCACCTTCGACCCCGCCCAGCCCGCCGCCACCAAGGGTAAGATCACCCTCGACACCAAGTCCCTGACCGTCGGGAACCCGATGATGGCGGATCACCTGCGCGGAGGAAACTGGCTCGATGTCGCGAATCACCCCGCGATCACCTTCGAGACCGTCTCCCTGTCCAATGTCCGGACCCAAGGGAACGTCGTGACCGCCGATGTCGCCGGGAAGCTCACGGTCAAGGGCGTGACTAAAGACATCAAGGTACCGGTCTCCTTCACCCACCTGCCGGACAAGCTCGGCGCCCGCGTCAACGACCCCAAGGTCAAGGGTGACCTTCTCGTTCTGCGCGCGAATTTCGCCATCAACCGGGCCGACTTCGGCATCCAGGCGGGTAAGAACACCGACAAGGTGGCGGAGACGATCCAGCTCTCCCTCAGCATCGCCGGCGCCGCCCCGAAGTCCTAAACGTCCGCTCCGAGCGGCGACGGCGCGATTCACCCGTCGCCGCTCAAAACGGGGGCGCGTTGCCCCCGGAGGCGTGCTGCCGGATGGACGCGGCCAACTGACGGATCTTGGCGGCGTCCTTCACCCCCGGCGCGCTCTCCACCCCGCTGTTGACATCGATCCAGCGTGCCCCGCTTACCGCGAGGGCCCGGGCGACATTTTCCGGACCGAGGCCGCCGGCGAGGATCCAGTGGTGCCCGGGGTGCTCGCCGCGGCAGCGCGCGTAGTCGGACCAATCGCCCGTCTGACCACTGCCGCCAAAACCAGCGGCGTGATACGTGTCGACCAACAGCGTGCCGGCCGCGGACAGCCATTCCGGCCGCCACGCGGTGCCGGCGGGGACCTTCGGTGCCAGCCAGAGCTTACCCGGGGCCGCGGCGGCCCACGCCGCGACCGTGGCGACCGGAGTCTCCGGGCGGAAGTGCACTTGGATTTGATCAAACCCGGCGGCCAGCCATTCGCCTAGCTCCTCCGGCCGCGGCTCGACCGACACGGCGACCTTTTGCCGCAGGGGCAATCGCGGGAGCAGCGAGCGGAACTGCTCGAGCGAAATGCAGCGCGGCGATTTCGGATAGAGAATAAAGCCGAGGTAGTCGGCCCCCACCGCATCCGCCGCTTCGGCATCCACCAGGGATC
>JBILWD010000107.1:0-10843 GCA_044370095.1 Opitutaceae bacterium
ATCCGTGTTTTCCCCGACCGTGGAACGGTGATGGTCGATGACCAGCACCTCCACCCCGTGCGACCGCAGGTAGGCTGTCTCGTCCTGCGAGTTGGTGCCGCAGTCGAGCGCCACAAAGAGATCCGGATGACCGGCCTCCAGCGCGCGGTCGATGGCGCTCCGCGAGAGTCCGTAGCCATCGGCGGCACGCCGGGGCACCACGAACCGGGGATTCAGTCCGAAACGCCGCAGCACCGAGACCAGCAGCGTGGTGCTGGTGACGCCGTCCACGTCGTAGTCGCCAAGGACTACTACTTGCTCGCGCGCGGCGATCGCGCGGCGGAGCCGGTCCGCCGCGGCCGGCAGGTTGGGCAGGCGGAGCGGATCGTCGAGCTGGGCGAGGCTCGGCTGGAGAAACTCCCCCGCCGTAGCGGGATCGGACCGGCCAGCGCGCAGCAATAGCTCCGCGAGCACGCGGCTGACCCCGGCGCGCTTGCTGAGCGCCTCGACCTCGGCGGCGGGCTGCGGCTGGTGGATCCAGCGCATCGTGGCGGGGTGGTTCCGGCGACCCGGGGGACGGCCCCGGCGCGCGCGGCGTCCCGGGAATCCGTCCGGCGGCCCGACGGCGGCCAGCGGCGGCCTATTCGGCCGCCTTGCTGGTGCCCTGCCACTCGTACTTCGGGGCGACGTCGTGGTGCGCCTCGACGTGCTTCCGGTCGCCCTTATGCCACCAGTAGAAGACGGGAGTCGCGATGAAGAGCGAGGAGAAGGTGCCGGTGAGCACGCCGATCAGCAGCGTGAAGGCGATATCGTTGACCTCGCCGGAGGTGGTGAGCAGCAGCGTCACCGAGGTAAGCAGCGTGGTACCGCCGGTGATGATCGTGCGCGACAGAGTGAGGTTGAGCGAGCGGTTGATGATCTCACGCAGCGTGCCCGTCGGGTTCAGTTTAAGCTCCTCACGGATGCGGTCGAAGACCACGATCGTGTCGTTGATCGAGTAGCCGATGATCAGCAGGATCGCGGCCACCATCGGGGCGTTGAACTGCCGGTCAAAGAGCACGAACAGGCCAATCGTGAGGATGAGGTCGTGCACGGTGGCAACCACCGCGCCAATGCCATAGCCGATCTCGAAGCGGAAGGCCACGTAGATGAGGATGCCGACCAGCGCGGCCAACACCGAGAGCAACGCGTTCCACTGGATTTCTTTGCCCACCGAGGCGCCAATCCGGGACTCGCCGGCGAGCTCAAGTTTCGCCTGCGGGAAGGCGGTCTGGAGCTGGCGCACGAGCGGCCGGCCCTGGTCAAACGGGGCCGTGATCCGCAGCACCTCGCGGCTGCCGCCGACCGGCTGCTGATAGGAGAAGGCGACATCCTTCTGTCCCGCTCGCTCCGCCGCCCGGCGCAGTTCACCGACCTCGACCCGCTGGCCGAAGTTCAGGGTGATCATATCTCCGCCCACGAAGTCGATGCCATAGATGTCCTTGCCCTTGTAGACGACGGCGCCGATGCCTACGACCAGCACCGCCACGGTGGCGATAACCGCCGCCCGCGTGTATTTCAGGAAGTCGTAGGCCGTGTTCTGCAGAATCGAAAACATCGGCAGCCGGCCCGTCACCCCACCTAGGATCAAAGCCTCAAGGATCAGCTTATTGACGACGACCGCCGCGAACATCGTGGTGAAGATACCAATCGCGAGCGTCACGCCGAAGCCCTTCACCGGGCCGGTACCCAACCAGACCATCACGAGGGCCACCAACAGCGTAGTCACGTTCGAGTCCAGAATCGCGGACCAAGCCTTGTCGAAGCCCGCCTCGAGGGCGGTGCCAAGTGACTTACCCAGCTTCAGTTCCTCGCGCATCCGCTCGAAAATCAGGATGTTCGCATCGACGGACATCGCGAGCGTCAGCACGATACCGGCGATGCCGGGCATCGTGAGCGTGGCGCCGATGCTGGCCATCACCCCGAGGGTGACGAGCACGTTGACCCCCATCCCGAAAGCGGCGACGAACCCGCCGAGGGTATAGAAGACGACCATGAAGCCGATCGTGAGCAGCGTGCTGAAGATAAAGGCGTTCCGCGCGCTGATCACGGCGTCCGCCGCCAGCGTGGGCCCGACCTCGTACTGCTCGATGATGCGCAGCTCGACGTCGAGGGGGTTATTGAGGACGTTCGCGAGGTTGATGGCCTCACGGTCGGTGAAGCTGCCGGTGATCTGGGCCGAGGGACTGTTGATCTCCTCGCGCACCGTGGGCGCGGAATAGAGCTTGCCGTCGAGCACGATGGCGAGACGGCCAAGGGGGCCGCCCCGCTGGCCGATCTCGGCGATGCTGCGGGTGACCTCGGCGAAGCGCTTCTTACCCGCGTCGGTGAACTCCAAAATGACCTCCGGCTTCCCGTAGAGGTCAGGCCGAGCGAAGGAGTTAGAGATCATCTCGCCGGTCATCTCCGGGATGCGCTTCACAAAGATCTCCTCGACCCCGGTCTCACCGCGGCGACTCTCCCAATCGAGGGTCTTGATCTCGTAGCCGGCAGGGGTCTCAACCCCGGGGCCGGGCACCAGCGAGGGATGCACCATCCGGAAATCGAGGCGGGCGGGGGCCTTCACCTGATCGACCACATCCGGGTTGTCCTTGGTGCTGACGCCGGGGAGCTGGATCTCGATGCGGTTCTCACCGATCGGCCGGAGCACCGGTTCGGCGACGCCCAGGCCGTTGACGCGGGCGCCGATGATCTCGATCGCCTTCTGGAGCTTCTCCTGCCGCTGGTAGGCGTCCAGGTTCTCGCCAGGGGTCTCGACCGCCTCGAGCGTGAAAGCCACGCCGCCCTTGAGGTCGAGGCCGAGCTGGAGGCGCCCGCGGGACAGGCGCAGCAACTCCGCCAGCAGGATGTCGTTGCGTTTCTCGATGTTCTTGAGCGACTCCTCGAGACGGATGTGCGGGAAGTACTGGGTCAGATCGAGCCGGCGCTCGCGGCCGAGCTGCTTGAGGGCGACGAACTCACTGGGCGCCTGCAGCGCCTTCTTCCGGGCGGCTGCCTCCTCGAGCAGTTTGCCGAACTCGGCGGACTTGGCGGAGGCGTGGGTGCGGACGTAGTCGGCGAAGGCCTGATCCTGCAGGGGCAGGAGCTGGGCGCCCGCCCAGGCCAGCACGGCCACGGACAGGATCAGCTTCCACAGATTGCGTTTGAGCATAGTACGTTTGGGTTGAAAAGGGAACGGGGGCCCCGCCGGCCGGGGGCGAGGCGGGACGGGGCCGGGCGAGCGCCCGGGGGCGTCACTTGACCTCGGCGCCGGCCTTGCGGAGGACGGTCTGGACGAAACCCTTACCGATCTCGATCTTGGTATTGTCGGCGATGCGGACGACGAAGCGGTCGTCCTTCACGTTGGTGATCACGCCGAAGATACCTCCGCTGGTGACGATCTCGTCGCCGCTCTGCAGCTCTTTAAGCATCTTCTCGTGCTCCTTCTGCTTCTTGCGCTGGGGGGCGATGAGAAAGAAGTACATTGCGCCGAAGAGCAGCACCATCGGCAAAATCTGCACGAGGAAGGACGGTTGCTGCTGGGCGGGAGCGGGCGTCTGGGCAAGAAAAGCGGGGAGGAACGTCAGCGGATGCATTTTCGGAATTGCTAGCGGGCAGGATTTGAAACCAGAAAAGACGCATCTAACGAATCCGCCGAAGGTAAAAGCAAGCCATAACTCCCCACCCCGCACCGCGTTGAAAAGCAAATCCTCGACCGCCTGGTCGGCCGCCAAGTCCGAAGAGCATTACGGTTTCAAACGCTGGGGCTCCGGCCACATCTCGGTCGACGACGCCGGGTGCGTGAACGTGCAACCGCTGCTGGATGGCCGGGGCATCCGCGTGCTCGACGTGGTGCAGGAGGCGGTCGGGATGGGCCTGAAGGCCCCGCTGGTGATCCGTTTCCAGGATCTACTCCGCCACCAGGTGGTCCGCCTCAACTCGCTCTTCGCCAAGGCGATCAAGGAAGAGGGCTACAAGGGCTCATACCGCGGAGTATTCCCGATCAAGGTGAACCAGCTGCGCGAGGTCGTGGACGAGATCGTCGCGGCGGGCAAGGAGTTCAACTATGGCCTCGAGGCCGGCTCGAAACCGGAGCTAATGATCGCGCTCGCGATGCACGAGGGGGCCCAGCGGCTGATCATCTGCAACGGCTACAAGGACCACGACTACATCCGCCTCGCCCTGCTGGGCCGCAAGCTCGGCAAGCGCATCATTCTGGTGGTCGAGCAGCTGGCGGAGCTCGACGACATCATCCGCATTTCCGAGGAGACCGGCGTCAAACCGCTGATCGGCTTCCGCGCTAAGCTCCAGACCCGCGGCGAGGGTAAATGGGCGATGTCCACCGGCGACAACGCCAAGTTCGGCCTCAACACCGCCGAGATCCTGTTCGCCTGCGAGAAGCTGCGCGCCGCCCGCCTCCAGCAGGCCCTGCGGCTGGTGCATTTCCACATCGGCTCCCAGGTCCCCAACATCCTCACGATCAAGAACGCCGTGGTGGAAGCCTCCCGCTTCTACTGCCAGCTCGCGCGCCTCGGGTTCCCGATGGGCTACCTCGACGTCGGCGGCGGGCTAGGCATCGACTACGACGGGTCCCGCACCAACTTCGAGTCGTCGATGAACTACTCGATGGAGGAGTACGCGCGCGACGTCGTCTCCAACATCCGCGAGATCTGCAACGCCTCCGGCGTACCCGAGCCCGACATCGTCAGCGAGTCGGGCCGCGCCATTGTTGCCCCGCACTCGCTGCTCGTGGTGGAGGTGTTCGAGCGCATCAACAAACGCGAGTCCCTCGGCCAACAACACCAGCCCAAGCAGAAGCACAAGGTGGTGCAGGATCTCGAATCGATGCTGCGCAACCGCACCCGGCTCGGCCGGCTGGAGCGCTTCCACGACGCCCTCCAGAAAAAGGAGGAGGCCTTCTCGCTGTTCAACCTCGGCTACCTCGACCTCGAAAATCGCGCCGCCGCCGAGTCCCTCTTCTGGCAGATCTGCGAGCAGATCGCCAAGGAGGGCCGCCAGTCCGGGTACCAGCCCGAGGAGCTCCACGACCTCAACCGCCTCCTCGCCGACCAGTACGTCTGCAACTTCTCCGTCTTCCAGTCCCTCCTCGACCACTGGGCCCTCAAGCAGCTCTTCCCCGTCGCGCCGCTCCACCGCCTCAACGAGCGCCCCACCGTCAACGCCATTTTGGTCGACATCACCTGCGATTCCGACGGCAAGATCTCGTCGTTCATCGATCTGCAGGACGTAAAGGACTACATCACCCTGCACCCGCTCAACCAGAAGCCCTATTACTTGGGCGTGTTCCTCACCGGCGCCTACCAGGACATTATGGGCGACCTGCACAACCTCTTCGGCCGCGTGAACGAGGTCCACGTGTTCCTCGAGGACGACGAGCCAAACGGGTTCTACATCGAGGAGGCGCTCAGCGGCAGCCGCATCGCCGACGTGATTGAAGGCGTCCAGTACCAGCAGGAGGACCTCTGCCGCCGGATGAAGGCGCAGATCGACGCCGCCACCCGCAAGGACCAAGTGAAGCCCCGCGAGGGCGTCCGGCTGCTCGAGCTCTACGAGAGCCAGATGCTCAACAAGACCTACCTGAACATCGAGCCCCGCCGCCCGGCCCGACGCCGGCCGCGCGCCTGATCCCCCCGCCCCGCGCGCTTCGGGATTGCTTTCCGACAACCCTAGTGTCCACTTGGACACTATGAACGAACAGCTCACCGAGCGCCAGCAGCAGGTGCTGGGCTTCATCCAGTCCCACCACCGCGAGCACGGTGTCGCCCCCTCGCTACGTGAGATTCAGGCCCACTTCGGCCTCGCGAGCCCCTTCGGCGTCAAGCGGCACGTCGACGCCCTCATCGGCAAGGGCGCGCTCCGCCGCCTCGAGGGCAAGGCCCGGGGGCTGCTCCCCCCCACCCCGTCCGTTCCCGCCGGCATCCCCCTGTACGGCACCATCCCGGCCGGACTGCCTGGCGCCCAAGAGCAGGAGCCTGACTCCTTCGTCCCCTTGGATCCCGCCACGCTGGGTATCCACGCGGCCGCCCCGCTCTTCGCCCTCCGGGTCCGCGGGGACTCGATGACCGGCGCTGGGATCCTCGACCGGGACGTCGTCTTCCTCAGTCCGCGCGAACCCCGCCCCCGGGAGATCGTGGCGGCGCTGATCGATGGGGAATCGACGCTGAAGCGCTACCTACTCCAGCGCGGCCGCCCGTTCCTGCGCGCCGAGAATCCCCGCTATCCCGATCTGCTGCCCGCCGAGGAACTGGTGATCCAAGGAGTGATGGTCGGGCTGCTGCGCGCCGGGCCCGGCGCCCCCGGCTGAAACGCCACCCCGCGTGACGGCCGCCGCCGCGCCCCTCCCCGGGGACGCGCCGCGGCGCGCCGTCGCCCCGCGCCCCGATGTCCGCCCTCCCCCCCCGCCCCGATCGTCCACGGATGACGCCCGACGCCCTGCGCGCGCTGCTGGCCGGGCGCTTTCCGTCCTGCGGCGCGCGCCACGAGGCGGTGGCGCCCGAAGGGCTGCCCACCGGCCTGCCCGCTATCGACGCGGCCGGCGGCTTACCGCGGGGGGCGATCTCTGAGCTTACCTGCCCGGCGTCCGGCGGCGGGGCCTCGCTGCTCCTCGGCGGCCTACTGGCGGCCAGCCGCGCCGGCGGCGGCCGGGCGGCGCTGGTCGACCCGCACGACGCCTTCGACCCAGACTCCTTTCCGGCGGACACGCTGCGCCACCTAGTGTGGGTGCGCTGCCCAAACCCGAATCAAGCGCTCGCCGCGGCCGACTTGCTCGTCCGGGACGCGAACTTCCATCTCGTGGTGCTGGATCTACGCCGGCTACCGGAGCCGGCGTTGCGCCGTATCCCGGCGACGCACTGGCACCGGCTGCGACTCGCGGCCGAGACCGCCGGGACCACGCTGCTGGTGCAGACCGCGGTGGCGGCGGTGCCCAGCGCTCGGCTCCGCTTGGTGCTGGCGCCTTCCCTGCCGCTCGCCGCGCTCGAGGAGGAACGCCTGCTGCTGCTGGCCACCCTCTCCCCGGTACGCACGCGGCACCCGTTGGCCGCCGCCGTCTGAACCCCCGAGGCCAGCCGTGTTCGCCGTGCTCCACGTGGAAGCGTTCGCCCTCCAGGCGGCCCTGCGAACCGGTCCGCCCGTGGCCGGTACCCGTCCGGCGGGCCTGATCACGGGCCTCGGTCGCCAGACCGGCATCGGTGAGTGCAATCGCGCCGCCCGCGCGGCGGGTCTCTCCGCGGGGATGTCTGTCGCGCAGGCCCTCGCGCGTTGTCCCGCCCTGCTCCTCCGCGCCCCCGATCCCGCGGCCGAGGCGGAGGCTCGGGCGGTGCTGCTCGCGGCGGCGCTCACGCTGTCGCCGGCGGTGGAGGCCACGACGACGGGTTGCTGCACGATCGACCTCCGCGGCACCGACCCGGTCCGACGCCGGGCCGCGGCGGAGGCGGCGGTGCGCGCGCTCGCGGCGACGGATCTCGCGGCCAGCGCGGGCGTCGCCCGCACGCCCCGGTTGGCGGCCTACGCGGCCCGCTGGGCGGGGCAGGACGCGCTCCCGGAAAGATTCTTCGCGGTGGAGGACGAGGAGTGCTTTCTCGCCACGCTGCCAATTGACTACGCGGAGCCGACGCCGGCGCAGGCCGACCGGCTCGCCGGCTGGGGCATCCGCACCCTCGGTGAACTGGCCGCGCTCACGGCGGCCGGCCTGACCCGCCGACTCGGCCGCGAGGGCCGCGAGCTCTGGGACCGGGCCCGGGGCGGCGAACCCAGGCCGCTGCGCCGCCACGAGCCGCCCGCGGGTTTCCACGCGGCCGCGGAGCACGAGGCGGGCGTCGAGACCTTGCCGGCGCTGCTGCCACCGCTACAGCGCCACTTGGAACGACTCGCCCTCGAACTGCAGGCGGCCGGCCTAGCCGCAGGCGGACTGGAACTGGAGCTGCGGCTGGAGGACGGCGCGCCCCATCGCGCGCACCTCCGCCTACCGGCGCCGACGGCCTCGGCCGCGCCGCTCCAGCGCGCCCTCGAGACCCACCTCACGGGGCTCCGCACCGCGGCGCCCGTACGGGGCTGGAGCCTGCGCGTGGCGGCGGTGCGCGCGCCGGTCCGCCAGCAGGATTTTCTCTCCGGCGGGTTACGCGACCCGCACGCCTTCACCGAGACCCTCGCCCGGGTGGCCGCTCTGGTCGGTGCCGAACGCGTCGGGACCCCCGTTCCCACCGACACCCACCGGCCGGATGCCGCGGCGCTCGGCCCGCCCCCGGGACTGCTGGAGGAGGTGCCGACGACGACGCCGGCCGCGATCGGCCTGCCGCTGCGCCGCTTCCGCCCGCCCCTACCGGCGCGGCTGACCTTCGCGCCGGATTCGGGGTGCCCCACGCACGTCTGCACCGAGCGCTTCTCCGGCCCCGTCGCCGAGGCGCGCGGTCCGTGGTGCACGAGCGGCGACTGGTGGGAACCGGCCCGCGCCTGGGCGCGGGTCGAGTGGGACGTCGCGCTCGCGGGCGGCGGCCTCTACCGGATCCTCGGCGAGCGCGAGGGCTGGTTCGTCGAGGGCGAATACGACTGAGCCGCGCGATGGCCGCCTATTGCGAGCTGCACTGCCGCAGCGCCTTCAGTTTCCTGCGGGGCGCTTCGACCCCGGAGGCGCTAGTGGCGGAGGCCGCGCGCCGCGGGCTGCCGGCGCTGGCGGTGCTCGACCGCGACAACCTCTGCGCGGCCCCGCGGGTCTACGGCGCAGCGAGGGTGGCCGGCGTACGCGCCCGCGTGGGCGCCGAGGTGACGCTCGCGGACGGCAGCGTGCTGCCCCTGCTGGTGGCCAACCGCACCGGATACCGCAACCTCTGCCGCCTCATCTCCGAGGCCAAGCTCACCCCCCGGCCGGCGGACGTGACGACGGAGGCGGCCGCGCCAGCGCCCGGGGCGCACGACCCGGAGGAGGCCGTGGATCCCGGAGCGCCCAAGCGACCCTGCCTCGCCACGTGGGATGAGCTCGCGCGCCACGCTGAGGGGCTGGTGGCGCTGACCGGCGACGCGGAAGGACCGATACGGCGCGCGTGGCGGCGGGATGGTCCCGCGGCGGCAGCCGCGGCCCTCGCGCGGCTCGAGGCCATCTACGGGCAGGATCGGCTGCACGTGGAATTACAGCGGGATCGTCGCCGCGGAGAAGACCGGGAACTCGCCGGCCTCCGCGACCTCGCCGCCACGCGAGGCCTCCCCATCCTCGCGACCGGCGGCGTGGACTACGCGACCCCAGAGGGACGGCCGGTCGCGGACGTCTTCACCTGCTTGCGGCACGGCACCACGCTGGACCACGCCGGACGCCGGCTCGCGCCCAACGCCGAGCGCCACCTGCGGGATGGGGCGGCAATGGCGGAGCGGTTCGCGGATCTGCCCGGGGCGATGGCCGCGGCGGGCCGGCTTGAGGCCACGCTGGACTTCACCCTGCGTGACCTCGGTTACCGGTTTCCGAATTTCCCGGTACCGCCAGGGGAGACGATGCCCGGCCTGCTCCGCGCGCGGACCTACGCCGGCGCCCGCGAGCGTTACGGCGAACCCGGCCCGCGCGTGCGCGCCCAACTCGACCGCGAGCTCGCGCTGATCGAGCGCCTCGGCTTCTGCGGCTACTTCCTCGTCGTGTGGGACCTGTGCCGACACGCGCGCGAGGAGGGCATTTTGGTCCAAGGCCGGGGCAGCGCCGCCAACAGCGCTGTTTGCTACGTGCTCGGCATCACCGCGGTGGACCCGATCCGGCACGGCCTGCTCTTCGAGCGTTTCTTGAGCGAGGGCCGCGTCGGCCACGACGGCCACCCCTCCTGGCCCGACATCGACCTCGATCTGCCCAGCGGGGAACCGCGCGAGCGCCTGATCCAAAAGGTCTACGCCGATCACGCGCCGCGGGGGGCGGCGATGACCGCGAACTTCATCACCTATCGCGGCCGAGGGGCGATGCGGGAACTCGGCAAGGTGCTCGGCTTCGGCGAGGACCTACTCGACCGGTTCTCGGCGCTCCAGTCCCCGGGGGATTTTCCGGACCCGTTGGAACTGCGGCAGCGGCTCACCCTGGCCGGGCTGCCGCCGGATCACCCCCGTGGCGGGGCGCTCGCGTCGCTCCTCGGGCAACTGCGGGGGCTGCCGCGGCATCTCGGCCAGCACAGCGGCGGGATGGTGGTGTGCGGCGGCCGGCTCGACGAGGTCGTGCCGCTGGAGCCGGCCACGATGCCGGGCCGCGTGATCGTGCAGTGGGACAAGACCTCCTGCGAGGACCTCGGCATCGTGAAGATCGACCTGCTCGGCCTGGGGATGATGGCCGTGCTGCAGGAGACTTTCGCGCGATGCGCGGCGCGGGACGACCCAATCGCGTTGCACACCTTGCCGCCGGACGACCCAGCGACCTACGCGGCGATGCAGCGGGCGGACACCATCGGGGTCTTTCAGATCGAGAGCCGCGCGCAGATGGCCACCCTACCGCGGCTACGCCCGGCCTGCCTCTACGACGTCGCGATGCAGGTGGCGATCGTGCGGCCGGGCCCGATCGTCGGCCAGCTCACGCACCCGCTGATCCGCCGCCGCAACGGCCTAGAGCCCGTGACCTACCTCGATCCCAGCGTGGACGACATCGCGCGGCCGATCCTCGCCCGCACCCTCGGCGTGATCCTGTTCCAGGAGCAGATGCTGGAGCTGGCGATGCGGCTGGCGGGGCTCGCCGGCGGGGAGGCCGAGGAACTCCGGCGCGCGATGGGCTGCACCCAGGACCCCGCCCGGCTGCGGCGCGCGCTGGGCCGCCTCGGCGAGGCCCTGCGCGCCCACGGGCGCAACGAGGAGGTCGTGCGCCGGCTCGGCG
>JBILWD010000350.1:0-3529 GCA_044370095.1 Opitutaceae bacterium
AAGGATTGCCGGTCCGTCGGTCGGCCAAAGGGAAACTCCGAGAGCACGGCGCCGGCCGCCTCAATCCGCCGCTGCAGGCCGAGATTTTCGGGCGGGTAAACCCGGTCGATGCCGCAACCCAGCACGGCCACGGTCGTCCCGCCGGCGGCGAGCGCCCCTTCGTGGGCCGCGGTGTCGATGCCCCGCGCCAGCCCGCTCACGACACAGAAGCCGGCCCGGGTGAGTTCTCCCGCGAAGGTGCGCGCCACGGTCAGGCCATATTGGGTCGTGCGCCGGGAACCGACGATCGCGATGCAGCGCTGGCCCGCTGGGGTGTTGCCCCGCCGGTACAGGCCGATCGGGGGATCGTGCACCTCGCGCAACAGCCGTGGGTAGGTGGGATCGGTCGCCACGACAAACTGGGTGCCACTCCGCCGGATCCGTTCCTCCTCGCCGGGCAGGTCGAACTGCGCCGCCCAGCCGCGGAGGGTGTCCGCAATCACCGGCCCCACGCCCTGCACCTGCAGCAGTTCCTCCCGGGGCGCCGTCAGGACCCGGCCGGGATCACCCCCCAGCGCGGCCAGCAGGCGGTGCAGCGTGACCGGCCCGATATGGGGCAGGCCATTGAGGATCAGCAGACATTGCTCTTCGGTGAGCGGCGGCATTCCCCGACCCTGCAGCTCCCAACCGCCAGTGCGACGCGCGCTTAACCCGGAATTTCGCGTAAGGCGTCCGGTAGGAAGTCTAGCAATTGGGACACGCTGACCGCGGTCTGCCCCCGCGCGCGGGCCAGCCCGTCCGCGGCCCGGCCGTGCCACAGCACCCCGCACGCCGCGGCCCAAACCGGTTCCGGGGGATCCTGCGCGAGGATACCCCCGATGAGCCCGGCGAGGAGATCGCCGCTCCCCCCGCGCGCAAGTACCGGCCCGCCGCAGAGCGCGTGGTGGACCTTGCCCTCCGCGACGATCCGGGTGAGCGGCCCCTTTTCGACCAGCACCGCCCCGGGCGGCATCCGTCCGCGGCCGCCGATGCGGGCGAGTTCCCCGGCGTGCGGGGTGAGAATCCGGGGCACGGGCCCCGCCGCGATGATACCGGGTTGCAGCGCGTCCGCGTCGAGCACCAGCGGCACCACGGCCCGGGCGGCGATGCTCTCCGCCAAGGCGAGGGTTTCCGCTTCCCGGCCGAGCCCGGGTCCGAGCAGAATCGCGGAAGCCCGCTCCTCCCGTTCCCGCCAGAGGTATTCGCCCTCGAGGGCGAGGTGGCCGGACGGTGTCTCCGGCCAGCCCACCCACATCGCCTCCGGGGCCCGGGCGGCAAAGGCGGGCACCAGCCGTTCCGGCACGAACGCGGTGACTAGGCCCACCCCGCTGCGCAGCGCCGCCAGCACCGCCAGCAGCGCGGCCCCGGGAAAGGAGGCAGAGCCGGCCAGCACAAACAGGTGGCCGTAACTGCGCTTGTCGGAGGCGGAGGGCCGCAAACCCGCCAGCGGCCGCAGCACCTCCGGCAGAAGCACGCGACCGGGATCCGTCTCGTCCGCCGGCAGCCCGGCCGCGAGCGTCTCGTCCGCGAAGAAACCCAAATCGAGATAACGCAGCCGGCCCGCTTCCGCCGCGGCGAGGAGGGGCGTCTTGAGGACCCCCGTGGCGTAGGTGAAATCAGCCCGGACCAGGCCGGCACTCGGCAGATCGACCGCGGCCCGCAATCTCACGGGCAACGCGTTAATCCGGTCGATCAGCCGCAGGACGGCCGGATCCACCGGCGGACGGAATTGGAAGCCAAACAGCCCGTCCAGCAGCAGATCGTAGCTTCCCTCCGGCCCATCCACGAGGGCTAGCCCGGGACAACGGGAGACCAGTTCGCGCCAGGCGCGCGCGGCCAGGGGACGCAGCCGCCGCGAACCGAAGGGAAAGCAGACCTCGATCCGCGCCCCGGGGTGCGTCTCCAGCAGGAAGGCGGCCGCGAGCAGGGCGTCGCCGCCATTATGCCCCTTGCCCGCCACCACCAGCCAGCGGCCCGCCGGCTCCAGTCCCCCGAGCTCTGCGGCATCCTGCCGGATGGCCCGAGCTAGGGCGCGGCCGGCGGAGCGCATCGCGGGCCACTCCCGGGCTTCGTCGGCGCCAAACAGCCGCTCCTCCAGGAGACGGGTCTGGGTGGGACTCAGGATGGGATGACTGGGCAGCGGTATCATCGGATCGGAGAGGGCGGCGTAACGGGCACCGCGTCGGCCGGGCGCTCCGTGCGGCCGTGCTGCAGCCATTCGCGATACTCCGCCTCGGTCTCGGTAAACACCAGGGGACAGGCCGGATCCTCCTTGCCCCGGCGGATGACGCGGCGCGTGAGGGCGGGAATGCTGCGAAAGTACAACTGTCCGCCGAACCGCCGAACCTCGTAAAAGTCGGTGAAGGCCCCGGCCGCGGAGTTCCAGAGGGCGATCTCAGTGACGTTTCCGGTCCAGGAGGCCCGGTCGCCCCATTCCGTGAACACCGCTTCCACCGTGGTAAGCGTGCGCGGCAAGACGGACGGCTCAGGCGCAGGGGCAACGGTGACGGGGGCCACCGCCGGCGTCCCGGCCGGCGCGGGACGCGGACGAAGGTAGGCGTAGACGCAGGCCGCGCCGAGGAGGAACCCCGTCATTCCCCACGAAAAGGCCCGGGACGGACGGTCCTCGCCGGATTGGTCGGCCCCTTCGGGATCTTCAGTCGCCATCGCGCGCCTCCGCCGCCGGTTGCCGCACCAGCACGGCCACGGCGACCGCGAGGGCCTCCGTGTGGGCCAGGCTGAGGTGGACCGCGGTGGCCCCGGCCGCGCGCAGCAGCGCGCTTCCGCGCTCGTCGAGGTGGACGAGGGGTTGGTGGCGTTCCCCGTGCCGCACCGAGACCGAGCGCCAGCCCAGTTCGGCGCCGATGCCCGTGCCAAAGCACTTTGACACCGCCTCCTTGGCCGCGAAGCGGGCCGCGTAGTGCTTGTGCGGGAACTTCATCGTGCCGCAGTAGGCGCGCTCCTCCGCGGTGAAGACCCGGTCCAGAAACCGTTCCCCCTGCCGTTCGATCACCGCCCGGATGCGTTCCACCTCGATGAGGTCGATGCCGACGCCCACCAAAATGCCGCCTGGGGGCAACTGGGGCAGACCGGGGATTTCCATCGGGACGGCCGGCTCAGGGATTCATCCTGCGGCGCATCTCCGAGACCGCCTCCTCCACCCCGGTGAACAGGGCGCGGCTGACGATGCTGTGCCCGATGTTGAGCTCGTGAAGGTGGGGCAGCGTGCGGAGTTCGCTGATGTTCACGTAATTGATGCCGTGGCCGGCGTTGACCCGCAGCCCGAGCGCGTGGGCCGCGGCGGCGCCGAGCCGCAAGCGTTGGAACTCCCGTTGCCGCCCGGGACCGTGGAAGGCGTGGGCATAGGCCCCGGTGTGCAGCTCGACCCAGGGAGCTGCGACCTTGGCGGCCGCCGCGATCTGTCGCTCATCGGGATCAATGAAGAGGCTCACCTCGATGCCCGCTGCCGCCAGGGGCTCGACGCAGGCGCGCACGCGATCCAAGGCCCCCG
>JBILWD010000108.1:0-10780 GCA_044370095.1 Opitutaceae bacterium
TGCGCTCGCTCGAGGTGCGGAGCTCCAGCACCGAGCTCAGCCGCGCGCCGTCGCGCCGGACCTCCGCCAGCACAGTGCGCACCCCCTTGGGCGCGTCGCGAAGCAACTCGTCCGTCATCCGCCGCAACTCAACCACGCCCTCCACCGGGCGGCCCTCGACCGCGATCAGGACATCCCCTCGCCGCAGCACAGGCTCGGCCTGACCCGCGGGGCCGGCGGGGCGCACGTTTTCCAGCCAGACGCCGCGGGTGTCCGGCAGCCGCTCGAGGCGCGAGATGCGCTGGGTGAGGTCGCGCATCACGGCGCCCCACGTCCGGAATTCCACGTCGTCGGCGCGGGCCGCCTCGCGGGCCACCAACCGCACGCGCCGCGTCGCTTCCGCGCCCTCCCGGACCAAGCGGACCTCTAGGTCCTCGCCCGGCATCCGACTGGCCTCCAGCCGGTGAAAGTGCGCCACCGCCTTCTCCTCGGCTCCTTCGATGGCCTGACCGTCGCAGGCGAGGATCAGGTCCCCCGGCAGGAAACCCGCGGCGGCAGCCGGGGAACCCTCGGCCACGTCACCCACCACCACGCCCGTCCCCTTGCCCGAGGCCTCGAGCCGGCGTTGCACGGTCAGGCCGCTCCAGCCGCGCACCACTTTGCCCGTGGTCATCAACTGGCGCGCCACTTCAAGGGCCAGGTTGCTGGGAATCGCCCCGCTGAGCCCGACCACCCCAATCTCATTGATGCCCACAACCTCGCCCCGCGTATTCACCAGCGGACCGCCGCTGTTCCCACCAAAGATCCGCGCGTCGTGCAGCACCCACCGCACGAATTGCCCCACATCCTCGCCCCGCAGCATCATCTTGCCCACGGTCTGCTCGGGCAGCACGAGCGAGGGGTTCGACACAACACCCTGGGTCACCGACTGGGCTAAAAAACCGGGGCTCCCGAGAGCGAAGACTTCCTCACCCACCCGCAACGCCGCAGAATCGCCGAACCGCGCCACCGGCAAGGGCGGCGCCCCCACGGCCTGCTGCGCGAGGTTGAGGCGGATCACCGCGAGGTCCGTCAGCGGATCCTGCCCCACAAGCACCGCCTCAAGTTGGGAGCCGTCGTGCAGGTAGCCCCGGAAGAAATCGCCGTCCTCCGTGACGTGGCAGTTGGTGAGCACGTGTCCCTCAGCGGAGATCACGACCCCGCTGCCGCCCGACCATTCCTTCGTCAGCCGGCCGTCGGTCGGCCGGAGCCGGATGGCCTCGATCCGGACAATCGACGGGAAGACCCGGGCCAGCATCGGGTCCCGCTCCTCCGGGGCGGCGGCGCGCAGCGACGCGAACGGGAGCAGCAGCCCGGCGAGGAGGGCGGCCAACGCGCAGGCGGGAAACCGGCTGGCGCGGCCGGGGGAAAAACGGGGCGTCATAGACACGGGTGAGCGGAGAAGGACGACGAACGCCCCCGGCGACGCAAGCGGCAACTCCCCTTTCACCCCACGCGACGCGCGGCCTCGACAAACCCATCGATGATCCCATCGAAACTACCGTTGGTGAAGAAAACCACCACCTCCGGACGCGCGCCCCCTGGCCGAACGCTCGCCGTCAGGCGCGCCAGCAGGTCCGCGTTGGTCGGCGCCGTCACCGCGTCGCGGCCGCGCGCGAGGAGCTGGGCGACCACCTCCTCGGGGGCAAAACGCTCCGCCGCCGGCACCTGCTCGGCCCGGCTGACAGGACCGAGAAACACAGCATCGGCCCGCGCCAGCGCACTGGTGAAGGCATCCTGCATCCGCTTCGTCCGCGCGGTGTTGCTGCGAGCCTCGAACACCGCCGTCAGGCGGGCGTCCGGGTGGCGAGCGCGCAGGGAATCGAGCGTGGCGGCGAGCGCCGTCGGATGATGCCCGAAATCCTCGATCACCGTGAGGCCCGCCACGGCGAGGCGGATCTCCTGCCGGCGGCGTACCCCTCGGAAGGAGGCAAGCGCGCCGAGTTGCAGGCCCGTGGGATCGTCTGGGCGCAGCGCGAGCGCAGCCGCGGTCGCTGCCATCGCCGCGTTGCGGGCGTTGAACTCGCCGCTCAGTCCCCACTCGACCTGTGCCCACGCCCGCCCGCGCCACGACAGGCGAAAAGAGGCCCCGGCCGGGGTTTCCGCGAAGTCCGCCAGCACGACGTCGTTGTCCGCGCCGCGGCCGACCCGCACCTGCCGCGTCCACGAGGTCCGCCCGAGGGCGGCGAGGTTGGGGTCATCCCCGTTCAGGACGATCCAGCCGTTGCCGGGGACGATGCGTGTGAGGTGAGAGAAAGATCGCTGGATGTCGGCGAGGTCGCGGAAGATGTCCGCGTGGTCGAACTCGAGGTTGTTCAGCACGGCCACGTGGGGCGCGTAGTGGATGAACTTACTCCGCTTGTCGAAGAAGGCGCTGTCGTACTCGTCCCCCTCGATCACGAACGGCGCGTCCGCCTGCCCGAGATGGGCGCCGCAGGGCGGATCCTGCGGCACGCCCCCGATGAGAAACCCGGGGTCGGAGCCCGCCGCCCGGAGCAGGAACGCGCAGAGGGCGGTCGTGGTGGTCTTCCCGTGGGTGCCGCAGACGACGATGTTCCGGCGGCGCCGCAAGACGGTGTCGTGGAGCAGCGCCGGGAGCGAGGTGAACGGCAGCGCGCGGGTTTCCAGCAGCCACTCCACGGCGGGGTTTCCGCGGGACATCGCGTTGCCCACCACCACGAGGTCGGGGGCGAGTTGCTCAAGCCGGCTCGAGTCATACCCGGCGTGGACCGTGATGCCGGCGGCCGCGAGCACGGTGCTCATCGGCGGGTAGACCCCAGTGTCCGCGCCAGAGACCTCGTGACCGGAGGCGCGGGCCAGCAGGGCGGCGTTGCCCATCGCGGTGCCGCAAATGCCTAGGAAATAGATCTTCATCGGAGGCGAAAAAGAGGGCACCAACGGGCGCCGCCGGGGAAATGGCGGCGCGGGGGGCGGGACACAATACCGGACTCGGCGCGCCGGCCGTTCAGCCGAGGCTGACCGGATCGACGTCGAGCACCTGGGTGATGTCGTCCGCCCACGCGAAGGCGGCGCGGAGGCGCTCCAGTTCCGGCACCACCCGCGACACCGCACCGGTGAAATACCAGAGCTGCCAGCGGTACTCGTCCTTGATCTTCTCGATCGGCGCCGCGGACGGCCCGCGTAGCTCCACGCGGTCGCCCAGCTCCTTTTCCACGAGCCGCGCCCACTGCTCCGCGTAGAAGCGGAGTTTGTCGGGGTTCGGCCCGCGGAACAGGTGTTGGATCAGGTGGCGGTAGGGCGGGTAGCGGAAATCCCGCCGGAGCTTCAGCTCGGCGGCGGCGAAACCCGCAAAGTCCGCGCGGCGCGAGAACTGGATGGCTTCGGACTGCGGCGTGAAGGTCTGGACAATCACCTCGCCCGCCCGGTCCCCGCGGCCCGCGCGCCCAGCCACCTGAACTAGCAGTTGGAACGTGCGCTCGTTGGCACGGAAGTCCGGTACGTGCATCGAGATGTCCGCGTCCACCAGTCCGACCAGAGTGACATTCGGGAAGTCGAGCCCCTTCCCAATCATCTGCGTGCCGATGAGAATATCGATCCGCCCGGCCCGGAACTCGGCCAACACCTCTCGGAAGCGGTTCTTTCGGCCCATCGTGTCGGTGTCCATTCGCTCCACCCGCGCCCGGGGGGCGACCCGCCGCACGGCCTCCTCGACGCGCTGGGTGCCAAGCCCACGCCAGCGGATGTCGGGCGCCCGGCACTGGCTGCAGGAGGCGGGGGCGGGGCGCTGATGGCCGCAAAGGTGGCAGCGGAGGGTGTCGTCCGTCCGGTGAAAGGTCATCGCAATGCTGCAGTGCGGGCAGCCCTCCACGTGCCCACACTGGCGGCAGAGCAGCGACGACGAGTAACCGCGGCGATTGATGAACAGGATGGTCTGCTCGCCCCGTTCCAGCCGCGCGTGGAGCGCACGCACCAGCTTGCTGGAAAGCGCGGGCAAAGCCCGCTGCTTCGCGGCCTCGATCCGGAGGTCCACGACGTCGATGTAGGGCAACTGCCGAGCATCCACCCGCTGAGTGAGCTGCAGCAGGCGGTACTTGCCGGCCTCGACGTTGGTGAAGCTTTCCAGCGACGGCGTGGCCGAGCCGAGCAGGCACAGGGCGCCCGCCAGCTTCGCCCGCATCACCGCGACGTCGCGCCCGTGGTAGCGTGGCGTCTCATCCTGCTTGTAAGCCGGCTCGTGCTCCTCGTCGACGACCACCAGCCGCAGGTTCCGCACCGGGGCGAACACCGCCGAACGCGCTCCCACCACCACCCGCGCCTCCCCGGTGGCGAGCGCAAGCCAGCCGTCGAGGCGCTCGCCCTCGCTGAGATGGCTGTGCCAGACCACGCACCGCTCCCCGCCGGCGATCGCCTCCAGCCGCGAGCGCAGTCGCGCCACGGTCTGCGGGGTGAGCGCAACTTCGGGCACCAAAAACACGACGCCGCCCCCCGCCCGCAGCGCCTCGTCGATCGCCCGCAGGTAGACCTCCGTCTTGCCGGACCCCGTGACCCCCAGCAGGAGCGAGACGCTGAAGGTGCCCGCGCCGAGGTCTTTCGTCAGCTGATCAACGGCCGCCTGCTGCTCCGGATTGAGGGCGTGCGGCTGGGCGGCGACCAGCTCCCCGCCCGCGTGGCCATCGGCGTAGGCCACCCGCTCGATGCGGCGGGACTCCTCGCGCAGGACTCCGGCGCGCAGGAGCCCCGTCACGGACGAGGCCCCGATGCCCAGCCGGCGCAGGACCAGCGGCTTGGGTTGCGGGCGGACCTGCTCCGCCAGAAACCGGTAGAGCCTCGCCTGCTGGGGGGCGCGCGCCGCCAAGGCGGCAAGGTCCGCATCCGGCAAGGTTCGCGCGACGGCGAGGAGCCGCTCCTGCTTGACCGCCGCGCCTCGGCGCACGGCGGCCGGAATCATCGTCTCGATGATCGCGTCGACGCCGCACGCATAGTAGCGCGCCATCCAGCGCGCGAGCTGTAGCAGTTCCGGCGTGAGAGCCGGGAACGGATAGACCACGTCGGTGAGCGCCTTCAGGCGCTCGACCGGGAAATTTGCGGGCGGGCCCACCTCCCCGACGAGGCCCAGCCGCACCCCGCCCAGAATGGGCATCCGCACCAGTGACCCCACCTCCACGGATCCGGCGAGCGCAGGAGGCACGCGGTAGTGGAGGACCTTGTCAAAGCCCGCGAGCGGATGGACGCCGACAATCATCGCGGGCGGACGGCGCTCAGGCCGCGGCCGCCCGCGCCTCGCCCACCGCGGCCGCGACGCGCGCGTCCGCCTCGGCGAGCGGGACCTTCAGGACGTCCTTGGCGTGGCGCCACTTCAGCTCGATGACGCCCTCCTTGAGCCCCTTGCCGCCGATCGTGAGGCGCAGCGGGATCCCGATCAGGTCGGCGTCCTTGAACTTCACGCCCGGGCGCTCGGCGCGGTCGTCGATCAGCACGTCCGCCCCGGCCTGCTCCGCGGCGGTGCCAAGCCGGACGGCCAGGTCCATCGCCTCGGGGAGCTGCGGGTCGAGGACGCAGACGAGCACCTGAAAGGGCGCGCAGTTCCACGGCCAGCGGATGCCGTCCGCGTCGTGGCTCTGTTCGATCACCGCCTGCAGGGTGCGGCTGATCCCGATGCCGTAGCAGCCCATCACCATCGGGTGCGTCTGCTTCTGGTCGTCGGTGAAGACCGCGCCGAACTTCTCGGAGTACTTGGTGCCCAGCTTGAAGATGTGGCCGACCTCGATGCCGCGGCGGACCTGGAGGGGCTGGCCAGAGAGGGGATCGGGCTCGCCCGGGCGCACGCGGCGGAAGTCGCCGAAGCGCGTGATCGCGAGGTCGCGCGCCACGTTGACGTGGCGGAGGTGGAAGCCGTCCTCGTTGGCCCCGGTGGTGCCGTTGCCGATGAGCCGGATCGCGTGGTCCGCGAAGACGCCAGCGAGGGCCGCCGGATCCCGCAGGGTACCCTTGACGGCGCCGAGGCTGCCGGGCCGCGCGCCGAGGATCGGCACGATCTCTTCCGGCGTGGCCGGGCGGAACAAGGTAAACCCAAGCGACCCCAGCTTCGCCTCCTCCAGCTCGTCGCAGCCGCGGAGCAGCACGAGGAACGGGCGGTCGTCGCCGATGTAGACGAGCGTCTTGAACTGCTGATCCGCCGGCACCCCGTGGGGTTCGGCCGCCAGCTGGGCGATGGTGGTCACGCCGGGCGTGGCGAACTTCTCCACCGCGCCCGCGGGGGCCGCGTCGGCGAGGTCCGCCGGCACCAGCGCGCTCGTCGCCTTCTCGCGGTTAGCCGCGTAGCCGCTCGCCTCGTTGTAGATGACGTCGTCGTCGCCCACCTCGGCCGGGACCATAAACTCGTGGGAAAAGCTCCCACCCATCACGCCCGTGTCGGCCTCGACGGCGATGGCCTGCACGCCCAGGCGCCGGAAGAAGCGCGCGTAGGCCTCCTTCATTGCGAAGTAGCTGCGCACCGCCCCCTCGTCGCCGGTGTCGAAGGAGTAGGCGTCCATCATAATGAACTCCCGCGCCCGCATCAGGCCGTAGCGGGGGCGGATCTCATTCCGGAACTTGGTGGCGATCTGGTAGAAGTTCTTGGGCAGGTCGCGGTAGCTGGAGATTTCCGCCTTCACCAGCGGGGTGATGATCTCCTCGTGGGTGGGCCCGAGGACGACCTCCGGCTCCCGCTCCGGCCGGCGGCCGGCACCCGCGCTGTCGGCGCGGAACATAATCTCGCGTGCCGCGGCCCAACGGGGACCCTGCGCCCACAGTTCGACGGGATGCAGGTGCGGCATCCACAGCTCGATCGCGCCCGCGCCGTCCATCTCCTCGCGGCACAGCTGGGTGATCTTGTGCACCGCGCGCAGGCCCAGCGGGAGGTAGGTGTAGAGGCCGCCGCCCAGCCGGCGCACCAGCCCGGCGCGCACCAGCAGGCGATGCGAGGCGATCTCCGCGTCCGCGGGACTTTCCTTGAGGGTCGGGATGAAGAACTGGGACCAGCGTTTCATAAAGGGGCGGACCGAAGCAGCGGCCATCGCCCGGGGCAACGGTTTTCCCCTCTCCGACGGCTTGCCGCCACCCCGCAGGGCCGCTTCGCTCCCGCCAACCGATGAAGGTCCTGCACGTCCACGCCCACTTCGACGACTACGAGTTCACCGCGGCCGGATCCTTCGAGCTCTGGCGACGGCAGCTCGGCCCCACGTTCCGGGCAAGGGTGATTGTCTGCACCGACGGCCAGGCCGGGCACCACCGCCTCACCCGGGCCGAGACGGCGCGCACGCGGCTCGCCGAGCAACTGGCCTCCGCCCGCCTCGGCGGGTACGAATTCGAGCCCCTCCGCCTCCCCGACGGCACCGTGCCCCGCGAGGCCTGCCTCCAAGTGACCCCAGCTCTGCTCGCCGCCCTCTGGCGCGCGATCCGGGACTTCGAGCCAGACTACCTGTTCTGCCCACCCCTCGCAAGCGATCCGCTCGCCGGCATCCATAACGACCACGAGACGATCGCCGAGGCCGTCCGCCGGGTCGCCTATATGCTCAACGTGCCCCACGCCTTCACCCCCGAATACCCGGCGGACGAAACCGTCTCCCGCCCCGTGAAGGTCCCGGTCATCCTGAACGTCTACGACAGCTATATGGGCGGCGCGAACGCCTTCGACTTCGCCGTCGACGTCGAGGCGGCGTTCCCCCTGCTGACCGAGATGACCTGGAGCCACGCCTCCCAGATTCGCGAGTGGCTTCCCTGGGTTGGGCGCCATCAGATGGCGCCGCCTGCCAACGTCGCCGACTGGGGGGCGACGCTCCGTCAGCGTTTTGACCGCAAAAACCGGGAGCTGCAGCTTCCCGGGGCCCACGCTCAAGAGGTGTTCCGGGTCACCGCCTGGGGGGAGGTTCCCACTTGGGAACAATTGCAGGCGGATCTACCCGGCCTGCGGGCCTCGGCGCAGCAGGAACGTGCGCTGGTCGAGCGGCTCAGCCGGTGGCGGGCGGCCTGAACCTCATTCGACCGTCAACTTGGCCTCCTCGACGAGGAGCGCGTAGCGGTAGCCGGAGCCGAAATCCTTGTCCACGGCGAGGCGCCCGGTCACGACCACCAGGTCGCCCACCTTGGCCTGCCCCGCGGAGGTCACCGTCAGGTTGTTATTCCCCTCGGTTCCGGAGCCATCCCGGATATGCAACCAATTGCGGCCCATAATATTGGCATTGAATTTTACGACGCGGCCGCGCACCACGACCGGCTTTCCGGCCAAGGCGGCCCGCCCGGAATGGACCTCCGCGACCGTCTGACCGCCGGGAGCACGCGCGATGTTGGAGAGATCAACCGCCAACCCGGGCAGGCTGCGGGTTGGAGCCGCCGCCGTGGCCCCGGCGACGGCCGCCGCGCCATTAACCGTGGCCCGACCGCTGAAGTAGACGACCTCGAAGGTGCGATTGAGCGTCTTGCTGTGGTAATTCGGCATCGGCATCGCGTCCCCCAACGCCACCGTATCCCCCGCTTTGACCGTGAATTGCGGCGCCGCGGCCCACACCTTGGCCGCGCCGGTGTCGATCTGCACGTAGGTGTAGGAGGCGGCGTTGATCGACTCGACGACCTTGCCCCGGATCTCACCCTGCGGCGCGGGACTGGCCGCGGCGAGCAGGGGCAGGGCGAGCAGGATGGCGCGGAGGAGGGCAAAAATTGGGGGCATGCCGGACCGAAGCACGGCCCGCGGAGGAGCGCAAGGGCAAGGATATCTACCTCCCTGCATCCCGGAACCGGTTCGGACCGTATAGTCACCGACCGATGAACAGTTCCGTCCAAATCCACGCCGTGGCCGGCTGCGCGGCGGTTCATCTTCGGTTTTGACGGTCGCCCACCCTCCCCTACACCGATCCTATGCTTCCTGAACTGCTCCAAGACCGGGCCGCGCTCTACGTTGCGGGTGCGCTGGATGCCGATCAACGCGAGGCATTTGAGCTGATCCTGGATTTCCATCCTGAACTCCGCGCCCACGTGGCCCGACTGCAGGACGTGGGTGCCGCGGTGACCCTCGCCTCGCTCCGCCGTGACTCCGCCCCCCCGGCGACGCTCCGGGAGCGTGTCCTCTCCGCGGTCGCGGGCCGGACCCGCGCCGAACCCGACCCAATGGTAGTCACCTGCCCGCAGGGCCGGGTGGAGTGGGTCAACCCGCAGTTCACCGCGATGTGCGGTCACAGCTTTGAGGAAATCCGCGGACGCAAACCCAGCGAGTTCCTTCAGGGACCGGACACCGACACCACCGTGGTGCAGCGCATCCGCGACGCCATCCGCGAACGCCGGAAGTGCCGCGAGAAGCTCGTCAACTACCACCGGAGCGGCCTGCCTTACACGGTCGAGCTCGCGCTCACCCCCGTCCTTGACGACGACGGCAAGCCGCTCTGGTTCGTGGCCAAGGAGCGCAAGCTCGCGAACGTCGCCTGAGCGACACGCCCAGCCTCACTCGGCGGCGGACAGTCGCCAGTCGGCTAAGACCAACTGCAGCAGCCGGCGTTGGTTGAAGTGGTTCCACTTCAACTCTACCGCGAGATCGAGCGGCCGGCCGGCGGGGGGCAGTCGCTCCGCCATCTTCCACGCAACGCCGTGTAGCGGCCTACCGCGCGCGTCTTCCAGCCGGAACCGGAAGTGCTGCTCCTTAAAAACCTCGGGCGACTGACGCAGGACCACCCCGCGCAGCCCGAAGACGGGTTCAGGATTACCTTGGCCGAAGGGGTGGAGTCCCTCCAACTCTTCCATCAGCCGCTCTTGCACCTGCTCGGGCGATAACCAAGCCGCCAGTTGCAACCGCGGCTCTGCCGCCTCCGCCGAGACTTGGGCTCGGACCGCCTCGGCGAACCGCGCGCGGAACGCCTCCACGCGCTCCTTGCCGAGGGCGACCCCGACCGCCATCGGGTGCCCGCCCCAACTGGTCAGGTCCGACGCGCAGGCCCCGAGGACCTCGACCAGATTGACGCCCTCGATGCTCCGGCCCGAGCCCTTCGCGAGCTCGCCCTCGTTACCCAGAACCACGCAGGGGCGGTGATACTTCCGGGTGACCCGGCCCGCCACGACGCCCACGACGCCCGGGTGCCAGTTCTCCGCGAACAAGACCACCCCGGCGTGGCCCGCGTAGCGTTCCTCGATCGCGGTCTCCGCCTCCTCAGTGATCTGGCGCTCGATGTCCTGGCGTTCCCGGTTGAAGGCGTCCAGTTGCCGCGCCGTCTCCGCGCAAAACGTCGGATCGTCGCTGAGGAGCAATTCCACCGAAAGGGCCGCGTCGGCGAGGCGGCCGCTCGCGTTGATGCGGGGCCCGAGGCGGAACGAGACGTCGGTCGGAACCAGATCCTGCTCCGGGCGCACCCCGGCGACGTCCATCAACGCGCGCAGCCCGGGGCGCTGGGTCTCCCGCAGGATGCGCAGCCCGTGGCGAGCAAGGATCCGGTTCTCACCCTGCAGCGGCACTAGGTCGGCGATCGTGCCGAGGGCGACGAGATCGAGATAATCCCGGAGCCGGATACGAAAGGCGACCGGGTGATTGTCACCGCGCAACTGCTTCAGGAGTCCGTGGCAGAGCTTGAAGACCAAGCCCACCGTGCACAGGTGGCGCCACGCCTCGCCGGCGGCGTCCGTCAGCCCGTGTACGTGCGGATTGATCAGCAGGCAATCCGTGTTTTCCCCGACCGTGGAACGGTGATGGTCGATGACCAGCACCTCCACCCCGTGCGACCGCAGGTAGGCTGTCTCGTCCTGCGAGTTGGTGCCGCAGTCGAGCGCCACAAAGAGATCCGGA
>JBILWD010000351.1:0-3527 GCA_044370095.1 Opitutaceae bacterium
CTTCACCCTCGAGCAGCGCCTCGGCCCCGTCGGCCTCGAACTCGCGTATAACCACCAGAAACAGAAGGCCATCCGGAACGACAACTCCTTCTCCAGCACCATTAGCATCGACGTGGACGGCCGGCCATTCGTCGAGTCGGAGCTCGATGAGAAGCGATTTGGCAACATCGTGGATTCATTCCGCGGTACCGCGGTATACAAGTTCGACCGCTGGAAGTGGATGCAGCAGCTATTCGTCGCCAGCGCGGAGTACCGCGAGGATCAGGTGATCAATTGGCGCTTCAACACCTTCAACACGCGCAACGTCGACCGGGGCACGGCCGCGGGCCTGAACACCAATCTCGACCGGGTCCGCCTGCGCCTGTTCTTCGATGACCCGCGTTTCTATTCGCGCGCGCTGTTCGACGCGATGAAGCCCGCCAACCTACCAACCACCCCCGACATCACCCCGAAGTCCCTCGCGTTCTTCCCCTCCGGCTCCAGCGCCACCGACGGCACCCAATGGCGCCAGGCCTCCGCGGTCGCCCTCTCGGCCAGCGGTCGCTACCTGAATGGGCGCGTCCAATCCCTCATCGGTGCCCGGCACGACTGGAATCGGAATTACGAGTATGAGGGCACGCGCAAGTTCGGCCCCTATGCCGAGGACATCGAACCGCCTGTCCGCTCCAAGGCGCGCCCCGGCGAATATGTCCAGAATCAGCAACTGCGGCTGGAGAACACCAGCTTCACCGGCGGCCTCACCGTGGTGCTGACGCGGGACCTGAACCTGTACGGCGTCTATTCGGAATCCTTCCGCTTCCAAGGCCTCCGCACCTTCGACCGCGAGCGCTTCCCGCCCATCACCGGCGTGACCAAGGAGGTCGGTCTGAAGGGCAGCTTCTGGCAAGACCGGGCCAGCCTGAACCTCGGGGTCTTCGACATCGACCGCCAGAACGTCGCGCTCAGCTGGAACAACGTCGTCGATTTTAACACCGCGGAGATCGAGGACCTGATGAACCCGAACGACATCCTGCCGGGGGACCCGCGCTACAAGTACGGGGAGGAAGGCACCGCCAGCGCGTCCCGCAATTACCAGTCGACCGAGAACTCCCGCGGTGCCGACCTGACCCTCAACCTGCGCCCGGTGCGCGGGCTCCAGCTCCGCTTCACCCTCGCCCGCACCGAGGTCCGGGGCCAGCCAGACCTCGACCGCTTCCGCGGCTACTACGAGGCCGCCGTCCGGCGCGGCAACGAACTGCCCACCCTCCTGACGGAGGCAAAACTGCTCCTAGACACCCTCGACATCGATACCAAGCCCGCCGGCCCCCGCGCCTCGCCCTGGTCCGCCAGCTGGGTCGCTGACTATGCCTTCCAGCGCGACACCTGGGCCCCGCTGCGCGGCGTGCGGGTCGGGCTCAACGGCAGCTGGCGCGACGACTACCTCTTCGGGATCCCGAACGGGCAGGAGATGGTCGGCGGCTCCACCCACCTCGTGCACGGCTATGTGATGCGAGACCAGAAGGTCTGGAACCAGCAGGTGCGCGTGCGCCTCGGCTTCCGGAACTTGACTGATCTGGAGAACGGCAAGCTGCGCAAGACCAGCTTCACGACGATGAACGACGGCCGGAACGTCTATCGGTTCAGCTACGTCGTTCCCCTGCAGACGGAACTCAACGTCACTGTCCGCTTCTAAGCCGGAGAGGTTCAGTTGATCGGGGAGCCCCTAAGCTCCGCCAGCACCAGAATGGGGCCGGATCAGTGGTCCGGCTAACCCCGCCCCCCCGGTCAGCGCCGGGGGTAGCCGGATTCGTCGTACACCTGCCGGAGAAGTCGCGTCGCCGCCCCGACCAGCAGCGCGCCGCACTCGTCCGTGCCCGCGCCCGCCACGCCCATCTCGTAGCCGCCCCGCGCCTTCTCGCCCGGCATCCCCACGTAGTGGACGCCGTTCCCGTTGCTGTAGCCCAGCACGAGGGTCTGGGGGAACGGGGATTGTTCACGGATGGCCACGCCCAGGTCCGTGAGGGGTTCGCCGGGTAAGGTGACGAAGGCCAGCGGCCCGCAGGCGATCACCTGCACTTCAGCCGCCACGGTGTCCGTGCCGGTTCGCTCCTTGGCGGCGGGTTGCAGGGGCAACTCGACGCTCACCTGACCAAAACGGAGCGGCCAAGTCTCCAAAGGCACCGCAAAACGCACCGCCGCCGCCGCTTTCCGGGCCAATCCCGTCGCCATCTCCTGGACGGCCGCCGCCCCCCGCAGCCACGGGGTGATGTCGCCCGAGCAGCCTTGGAAGAAGAGGCTTTCCCCCCCGAAGGCCGCGGTCAGCGCGGCCGCGGCCGGCGCGGGCCAGTCCGCCGAGATGCCCGGCTGGAATGGATAGATGGAGACGGAATGGCAGGCGGCGTGAAACGCGGTCGCCACCGTCTTTCCCCCTGCGGCCCGGAAGGCCACTACGGCGAGGGTGCGGTCTACCGGACCGAAGCTTGCCCCCCCCTGCAGGACGTGCGCATCCCAACCTTCCTGAGTGTAGCCGATCGCAGCCGGCGGCTTACCCGCCACGCCCCACGCCGCGGCCCGGGGCCGTCGATTGTACAGGTACTCTTGGATCCCCACCCGACCGATCCACGGCTGCGCCGGCTCGGCGGCGGCGGCCGCCTCACGGGAGGCTTCCTCGGCCGCCGCCAGCAAGCGTTCCATCCACGCCCGGTAGGGCGGATAGTCGTTCTGCGCCGGCATATGGCGAATCGCCCACCAAGTATCCCGCTCCCGGCCGCGGTGCCCCCCTTGGTACACCGGCGCCCAAGGCGCGGAGTGGGTATGGCTCGCGTTGAGCAAGATGTGTCCGCCCGGAATGCTCAGGGCCCGCCCCACCCGCGCCCGCACCTCATCCCGGAGCGACTCCGAGATGTCCGTCAGATCCCAGCGTAGGAGCACCGCCTTAGTGCGCCCATCATCCAGCACTAATGCCTGCACGCTCAGCGGATCGTGGACGACCCCGTAAGGCTTACCGCTGACCCAGTTGCGGACTTCGACCGAGGGCGTGATGTCGGCCCGGGCGGCGCCCACGCGGAGCGTGACGGCGGTAGCGCCCTCCCCTGGTTGACCGGCACAAGCGAGGCCGAGTGGGAGAAGCAGCAGGGAGGGAAGGAGCAGGAAACGCATAGGGGCGGAAAGCGGCGACGTGATCCCTAGTCCCTCGCCCTGATCGCGCGCAAGGGCCTTCCGGCCGCAGCCGAGCATCACGCTGGACTATCGGGCCCGGAAATTGCTCTTCTCCTCTTGTGACCACCCTACCCCCGGACGGCCTGCCCGTCGCTGCGCGCGCCTTTGGGCGCCGTCTGATCGCCACGTTCCTCCTGCTCACCGGCGCCTTGCTGGCACAGGCCCCGGGCGGCACGGCCGCTCTCAGCGGACGCGTCCAGAACGAGGTGACCGGCCAATTCCTGAACAATGCGCGGGTCAGCGTGCGCGGGACAGACCAGACGACCTTCACGGACGAGACGGGCACCTTCCGCTTCCCCGCCCTGCCGGCGGGCCGCGTGACCATCGAG
>JBILWD010000109.1:0-10755 GCA_044370095.1 Opitutaceae bacterium
ACACGCCGTCGACGGGCAGGCCCAAGTGGGCCGAAAGGGGGGCGCAATCGTAGAGGAGCACCTCGACGTCCTCAAAGGCGGCTCCGCCGAGTTCCAGACGCCGGAGCGAGGCCCGGGGCAGGTCGATCGCCCCGCCCTCGGCGCCCCGCACCCGCAGCCGCGGGTTCGGTCCGGTGGGCACGACCCGACCCGGGAAGCGTTTAGCCAGCGCCGGCGTCACCAAGGTCACCGAGGAGCCGGTATCGACCAGAAAGCGGAAGGGCCCGGCCCCGCCCCATGCGGCCTCCACCCAAAAAAGGTGGCCGGCGATCCGAGCCGGGACCAACACCTCGGAGCCCGGGAGGGTGACGCGCCCCGGTTGGACGGGTTCCCGGAAAAGCGGGGGGAAGGCACAGCCACCCAAGAGCAGCCCCAGCGCGAGCAGCACCCCGCGCGCTACCCAGCGTGGGCCGCGCCGGATCATTTCACCGGCGCGGGGAGCCGGCGGCTGAGCACCAGCGCCACCACCACGAGGACCGCCCCGGCCACATAAACGGTCAAGGCGCCGCTAACCCAGAAGGTGATCCCTGCCAACAGCGGCGTGAAGGCGCGCGCCAGCGCCCCGAGGGAGCGGAAAATCCCGAGCACCCGCCCCTGGTCGCCACCGCCCGCGTAAAGCGAGATCAGGCCGGTCGTCGCGGGATTCACTAGGCTGGAGCCGAAGACCAACACCCCGACCCCCGCATAGAGTTGCCACGGCTGGGCCGCCAAGCCGATCCCGACCAGCCCAACGGCCGCGCTGCCCAGCCCGAGCCGCAGCACGCGCCGCTCGTCCATCACCCGCAGCATCTTCCGCACAACATAGCCTTGGGTGAAAATCGCGCAGAGGCCGAGGAAGGCGAGCAGCCAGCCGTTATCGCGGGCGGTGTAACCGAAGCGCTGGGCGGCGAGAAAGGTCACCGTCACCTCCATCGCGACAAAAGCCACCGCGAAGACAAAGGCCACCAAGTTGGTCCGGCGCAGCGCGGGATCCTCCAAACCGAGGATCGCGGCCACCGGGTTGCGCAAGCGCGGCTCCGGCGCGGCCGCGCCGCCGCCGGCGGGCAGGGTCTCGCGGAAACGCAGCCCGATCCAAACCAGGTTTAACACCGACAGCGCGAGCGCCAGCAGCGCCGGCACCGAGAACGGGTTAACGCCCCAAGCGGCCAACCCCGGGAAGCGCTCCACCAAGTTCAGCTGCGCCGTGAGGGCGCCCAGCATCGGCCCGGTCAGCAACCCGAGCCCGAAGGCGGCGCCAACGAGGCCCATCGCGCGGGAGCGCTCCGCCCGCGAGGTGACGTCGGCGACCGCCGCGGTGGCGACCGATAAGTTGCCGCCGAAGGCCCCCGCCAGCGCCCGGGAGAGGAAGAAGAGCCAGAACGAGCCGCTCAGCGCCCAGAGCAGGTAGCTGAACGCCGTGCCCGCGACCGTGAAGAGCAAAATCGGGCGGCGGCCGCGCCGGTCGCTGAGGGCGCCCCAGTACGGGGCAAACACGAACTGGAGCAGGGAAAAGACCGAGGCCAGCAGGCCGCCGAACAGCACCGGCGCATAGCTCGCGATGCCCAGCGCCCGGGCCCAGGCGTCACTCTGACCCACCAACCACCCCAGCAGCCCCGCCTGCCCCTCAAGGGCTAGGTAATGGGCCATCAGGTCCGGCCCGAGGGGAAAGCTGATCGAGAACCCGACCAGATCGATGTACAGCGTCAGGAAGATGACGCCGAGGGAGAGCGGCCGGGCCGGCGTGGCGGCAGACTGGGGGGCGGGAGTCGACAAAGGGGCGCGGGCCGGTCCGGCGTTCGCTCAGGCGTACGGCAGCGGATGACGGCCGGTGAGCGCGGCCACCCGTGGGCGCACCTGCGCCAGCACCGCGGCCTCGCCCGGCGTGCCGGTCGCGGCCAGCACCGCGTCGATGCAATCGGCCACCTCCTCCATCTCAGCCTCGGTGAAGCCGCGGCTGGTGATGGCGGGCGTGCCGAGGCGGATGCCGGAAGCCTGGAACGGGCTGCGCGTCTCGAACGGCACGGTGTTCTTGTTGCAGGTGATGTGGGCCAGATCGAGCGTCTCCTGGGCCTTCTTGGCCGTGAGCTCGGGGAACTTCGGGCGCAGGTCCACCAGCATCAGGTGGTTGTCGGTGCCGCCCGAAACGATCTTGTAGCCCCGGCGCAGCATCGCGGCGGCGAGCGCGCGGGAGTTGCGGACGACCTGCTCGGCGTAGGCGCGGAACTCAGGCTTCAAGCACTCGGCGAAGCAGACCGCCTTGGCCGCGATCACGTGCATCAGCGGCCCGCCCTGACCGCCAGGGAAGACGGCTGAATCAATCGCCTTGGCGTGCGCCGCGCGGCAGAGGATCAGGCCGCCGCGGGGGCCGCGGAGCGTCTTGTGGGTGGTGGTGGTAACAAAGTCAGCGTGCGGCACCGGCGAGGGATGCACGCCGGCGGCCACGAGGCCGGCGATGTGGGCGATATCCGCGAAGAGCATCGCCCCGACGCCGCGGGCGATCTCGCCCATCCGGGCGAAATCAATTTCCCGGGAGTAAGCGCTGGCGCCGACCGTGATCATCTTCGGCCGCTCACGCTCGGCCGTGCGGGCGAGCTCGTCGTAATCGATCAGACCGTTGTCCTCGCGCACCCCGTACTGGCAGAACTGATAGAGTTTGCCGGAGAAGTTCGCCGGGTTGCCGTGCGTGAGGTGACCGCCGTGGCTGAGGTTCATCCCGAGCAGCTTGTCGCCGGGGGTCAGGACGGAGGTGTAGACCGCAAAATTGGCCTGCGAACCGGAGTGCGGCTGCACGTTGGCGTGCTCCGCCCCGAAGAGCTTCTTCGCGCGCTCGATCGCAAGGGTCTCGACCACGTCGACGTGCTCGCACCCGCCATACCAGCGGCGGCCCGGATAACCCTCGGCATACTTGTTGGTCAGGACGCCCCCTTGGGCCTCCATCACCGCCGGCAGGGTGAAATTCTCGGAGGCAATGAGCTCGATGTGGCTCTCTTGGCGCGCGCGCTCAGCGCGGATCGCGGCGTAGATTTCAGGATCGAGGAGACGGAGGGGATCGGCGGGCAACGACATAGCGGTGAAGGACGGGCGGGATTGCGGGGCCGCCGCGCGCGCGCCGCCAGCCAAAAATGCAGGAGGGCGGACAATACGCCCGCGAACCTCAGCCAGCGAGCTCGCGCAGGCGGCGGACCAGCCCGGGAATCGCCTCGACCATCTCGTCGCGCACCGCCTCGTACAGGGCCGCCGGCCCGCCAAACGGGTCGCCGATCTCGCGCTCGGCCGTCGCGTCGATGAACTCCCGAAACAGGTACAGGTGGCGCGGCACGGGATCGGCCCGCAGGCGGATCATCTCCCGGTGCCCCTCAGTCATACAGAGGACCGCGAGAGCGCGGTCCATCATCGCCTGCGTGAGGGGCCGGCTGCGGTGGCCCACGACGTCGAGCCCGACCTTGCGCAGCGCCGCGACGGAATGGGGGGTCACGGGATCGCCCGCGCGGGCCACGACTCCGGCGGAGACGACGCGGCAACTCTGGAGCGGGCCCGTCTCTGCGGCGAGTGCGTGCTGCAGCAACGCCGCCGCCATCGGGCTGCGGCAAACGTTGGCGGTGCAGACAACGATGATCTCACCGGGAGCGGGCACGCGCCGAGGGGAACGCAAACGCCCTCCCGCGCCAAGCGCGGAATCGACTTCCGGCTCAACCGCGCCGGAGGGCGCGGTGCGCGCGATGCAGGTGCACCGCCCGTTGCAGCGCCGCATCGATCACCGGCTCGGCCGCACCGGGGCCCGCCGCCGGCGCCGGCGGCCGGGCGGGCTCACCGCCCACCCGCAGGCTAAGTTCGTCCTGCCGTACCTTGCCGGGATGGTCCGCGAGCAGCCCCGCCAAGGCCACCCCGGCGTCGAGGGCCGCGTAGGCCTGCCGGTCCACCTCCGGCGAGGCCGTCACGGCTAAATCCGGCGCAAAGCCCGGTCCCGGCACGCCAATCAGCACGACCCCCGGCGGTCGGGGCGCGGCCAGCACCCGGCGGAGTTCCTCTCCGGTCTCCCGGTTGGCCACCAGCAGCAGCGGAACCCCGGGGCGCGCCTGAAAGCCGAGCCAAGCTCCGAAGGCCGCCGCCTGTTCCGCCGGGGCGGCGAGGAAGCGGAGATCCACCACGAGCGGTCCCGCCCGCGGCCCATCCGGCAAATCGGCGGGCAGCGCCTTCAGCCGCACATAGGCCAAGCCCTCCCCGAGGTCGGCGGGGACCGCTGCGGGCGCCACTGACCACGCGAGCAGGAGCCAGAGAAAAGCCCACCGGCGCCGAAGCTTCATCCGCGGTGGAGTTGGCGGGCCCCGATGTCTCGACGGTAGTACTTGCTCGCGCATTCGATCCGCGCACAGGCCGCGTAGGCGGCATCGGCCGCCGCCCGTAAGTCGGGCGCCACCCCCAAGACGCCGAGCACCCGCCCGCCCGCGGTCACCAGCCGGCCCGCCGCATCCCGCGCGGTGCCCGCGTGCAGGATAGCCACCCCGGCCGGCAGAGCTTCCGGCAGGGTGATCGGGTCGCCCCGCGGAAAAGCGTCCGGATACCCCCGCGCCGCGACCACCACGCACAGCGCGTGCACCGGCCGCTCGACCAACCGGTGGCCGGCGAGGGAGCCGTGGCTGGCGGCCCAGAGCAGGGCGAGCACGTCGTTGGCGACCCGCGGGAGCACCACCTGCGTCTCCGGGTCGCCGAAGCGCGCGTTGTACTCGATCACCCGCGGGCCGTCGGCCGTGAGCATAATCCCGATGAAGAGCGTGCCCCGGTAGTCGATCCCCTCGGCGGCAATCGCCGCCACGGACGGTCCCACAATCTCCGCGTCGATCCGCGCCAGCAGGGCCGGGGTGACCACCTCCGCGGGCGAATAGGTTCCCATCCCCCCGGTGTTGGGGCCGGTGTCGCCATCCCCCACCCGCTTGTGATCCTGCGAGGTGGGCAAAATGAGATAATCCCGGCCGGCCACGACCACGAGGATGGAGGTCTCCTCCCCCACGAGGCAGTCCTCGATCAAAATGCGCCGGCCGGCGGCGCCGAAGCGGCCATCCGTGAGCATCGCGCGCACCGCCGCAGCCGCTTCCTCCGCCGTGGTCGCGACGACCACGCCCTTTCCCGCCGCGAGTCCATCGGCCTTGATCACGATCGGCACGGGCCGGGCCCGCAGGTAGGCGAGGGCCGGCTCCACCGCGTCGAAGAAGGCCGCGGCCGCGGTGGGGATCCGGTGCCGGAGGAGGATTTCCTTGGTGAAGATCTTGGAGGCCTCGAGGCGGGCACCGTCCGCTCCGGGGCCGTAGACCGGGATCCCGGCGTCCCGCAACGCATCCGCAAGGCCGAGCGCCAAGGGCACCTCGGGCCCCACCACCACAAAATCGAAGCCCTCCCGGCGGACCAAGGTCACGAGGCCCGGCACGTCGTCGACCGCTACCGGGAAACAGGGGATCTCGGCGGCGATCCCGGCATTACCCGGCGCCGCGGCCACGCGGGGGGCGGCGGGCGAGGCGAGCAGCGCCCGCACCAGGGCGTGCTCGCGCCCACCGGCACCAACAACGAGGACGGAACGGGGCAGCACGGGAGGAACGGTGGACACGCGGCGGACGTTGGGCGATGCGCCGGGGGGGCGGAAAGCAAAAATCCCGGCGCCAAGCGGGGGGGTGAAGCGGGTTTTGACATCCCCCCGCCCCCGGCCTTTGCTGCCCCTCCCGCGGACGGTCCGCTTCCCACCCGAAACCCAATGCAACAGCTGCACGCCTACTGGCGGATGGAGTACATCGCGGCGCCGCGGTACCCGGAGCGGATGGAACGCCCTTTCACCGAGCTGCCGGCCCTAGGCGACGACCGGGTGGCCCTCATCGTCCACCGCACCCCTCTGAGCTACCTGATCCTCAACCGCTTTCCCTACAACCCGGGGCACCTGCTGGCTGTGCCTTTCCGCGAGGTCCGAGAGATCGGCGAACTGCGGGCGGACGAGCGGGCGGACCTCTTCGACACCCTCCTGGCCGGGCAGCGGATCCTGACCGCCGCCCTGCGGCCCGACGGGTTTAACGTCGGTTTTAACCTCGGGGCGGGGGTCGCCGGCGGCAGCATCGCCCACCTGCACGGCCACATCGTCCCCCGCTGGAACGGCGACCATAATTTTATGCCCGTCCTCGGCCAGACCCGCGTGCTGCCCGAGGCGTTGGAGACCACTTGGGAGAAGCTGCGCGCCGCGGCCGCCACGCTCCCGCCGCTCGCCTGACCCGATGGCCTCCAAGACCCTGCACTACCCCAGCCCGCGCCACGCCGCGGCCCTCTACGCCGGGCGGGAAGAAAACCTCGTCCACGCCGAGCGCACCTTGGGCGTGCGGCTCACCAGCCGCGAAGACTGGCTGCGCCTCGAGGGCGACGACGAGCCCGTGGCCCGCGCGGAGGCGCTCTTCACCTTCCTCGACCAGGCCCGCGGGCAGGGGATGACCATCCGCACGCCGGACTTCTACCGCATCACCGACGCCTTCGCGCGCGGTGAGGGCGCGCAGCTCCAAGCGCTGTTGGCCACCCCCCTCGTCATCGCCACCAACCGGCGCACGATCGTGCCGAAGACCCTTGGCCAGAAGCTGTACCTGCAGTCGATGCTGGCTCACCCCGTGGTCTTCGGCATCGGCCCGGCCGGCACCGGCAAGACCTACCTCGCGATGGCTGCGGCGGTGAATGCCCTCCTCCAGAACCAGGTCGAACGCATCATCCTGACCCGGCCCGCGGTCGAGGCCGGCGAGGCCCTCGGGTTCCTGCCCGGCGACCTCCGCGAGAAGATCCTCCCCTACCTCCGCCCCCTCTACGACGCCCTGCACGATATGCTGGATGCCGAGGACGTCGCCCGCCTCAGCGAGAAAGGGGTGATCGAGATCGCCCCCTTGGCCTATATGCGCGGCCGCACCCTCTCGCGCGCATTCATCATCCTCGACGAGGCCCAGAACACGACCCCCGAGCAGATGATGATGTTCCTCACCCGCCTCGGGGAGGAGTCGCGGATGGTGGTCACCGGTGACGTCACCCAGATCGACCTGCCCAAGGCGAAACCGAGCGGGCTGCTCGAAGTACGCCACATCCTCGCGGACATCCCTGGGATCGATTTCCATACCTTCAGTGGCGCGGACGTCGTGCGCCACCCGCTGGTCCAGCGAATCATCGCCGCCTACGAGGCCTACCGGGCCCCCGGCCCCGGCGCGGGCTCTTCCTGACCGATGTCCGAGCGTCCCCTCTGGCCGCGTCTGCTCGCCGGGCTCGGCGGTCCCGCCCCCGGGGCCGGCGGGCGCGCGGGTTGGACCGATTTCCTGGAGCGCAGCCCGCTGGTCGCGGCCCTCATCTTTGTCCTAACCGTCGCCGCGATCGTCCTCGTCAGCTCCGCGGGGATGACGACCCTAGACGCCCCCTTGCGGCTGAACCAGCCGGCCACCGCCCGCGTGGTGGCGCAGGCCTCCTTCGGCTACGAGAGCGCGGAAAAGACCCGGGCCGCCCGCGAGCAGTACCGCAACCGGGTGCCGCCCGTCTACCGCCTCGACCCTGAGCCGCTGCGTCGTTTTGAGGCGGCGGCCGGGCTCCTCCTCACCCAGCTCGCGGAGTTCGAACGCGCCCAGCCCGGCGACGCTTCCGCGGCTCTCTTGCGCTTCCAGCCGGAGCTGGCGCGGATCGCCAGCGCCTTCAATGCCCCGGGACCCTACCACGCCACCCCCGAGGACATCGCGGCCGTGCTGGGCGCCGGGGACGCGCGGACGCGGGCCGCCCTGTTCGACGAGGGCCTCCGGGCCCTGCGGGACATCTACGCCCAGGGCGTGGCCGATGCCTCCCTCGGCGGTACGGGCGCCGACGGCCTCGTCGCCTTTCAGATTCGAAGGGCGGATGACACCTCGTCCTCGCAGCCGATGCAGTCCCTCGAGGACGCGCTCGCCGTGCTCCGCGGCAGCCTCGCCGGCGACCAGGTGCCCCGAGCGGCCGCACAGGCCGTGTTCCGCCTCTTCCGGTTTGGCGTCACGCCCAATCTCGTCTTCGACCGCCTCGCGACGGCCGCGCGCGAGGAAGCCGTCAGCCAGGCCCTCCGGCCCGTTACCGTCCGCGTGGTGCAGGGCCAGACCCTAGTGGAGCCAGGCGACAAGGTGACGCCGGAGGTCTTCGAGTTGCTGAACGCGCACCGCAACTACCTGCGGGAGCACGCGGACGCGGCGACGCAGGAGGGGCTGACGCTGCTGGGCCGCGTGCTGCTGGTGGTGGCGATGGTGATCGCCTCGCTGATTTACATCCGGATCGAGGATGCCGAGACCCTGCGGAGCAACGCCCGGCTGGGCCTGCTGGCGCTGGTGGTCATTGCGAACCTAGCCCTCGTCCGAGCGAACTACTCGCTGGGTGGGGCGGAATTCTTTCTGCGGGATGAGGCTTGGGGTTCCACTTTGCCCTACGTGGCGCCGACCGCCCTCGCGCCGCTGCTCGTCGCGATCCTGATCGATGCCGGCTCGGGGATCTTTATGGCCCTGCTGGTCTCGATCTTCACCGGGGTGATTTACGGCAACCGCCTCGACCTGCTGGTGCTGACCTTCCTCGCCTCGCTGGTCGCGATTTACGCCGGCCGCGAGGCGCGCCGGCGGGGTGCGGTGGTACGGGCGGGCGGGATGGGCGGGCTAACGATGGCCGCGGCGGCGGCGCTCCTCGGCCTCGCCGACCAGACCCCGCTGGAAACGCTCGGCCGCCAGATGATCGCCGGCCTCGGCACCGGCCTGCTCACCGGCGTGGCCGTGGTCGGGCTGCTGCCCGTTCTGGAGAGCCTTTTCAAGCGGACGACCGACATCACCCTGCTCGAACTGACCGACTTCAACCATCCCCTCCTGCGGCGGATGCAGCTGGAGGCGCCCGGAACCTACCACCACTCGCTTGTGGTCGCGCAGCTGGCGGAGAACGCCGCGGGCGCGGTCGGCGCCAACCCGCTCGTGGCGCGGGTGGCGGCGCTGTTCCACGACGTCGGCAAAACGGAGCGGCCCGCTTTCTTCAGTGAGAACCAGCGCGACCGCGCCAACCCGCACGCGGGGATCGCGCCGGCGGAGTCCGCCCGCCTCATCCGGCAGCACGTAGCCGACGGCGTCGAACTGGCCGAGCGGCACCGGCTGCCGCGAGCGGTGACGGATGGCATCCGCCAGCACCACGGCACGACCCTGGTCCGCTACTTTCACCAACGCGCCCTCGAGGCGGCCCGCACCCGCGGGGAACCGCCGGCGGCCGAAGCCGACTTCCGCTACGCCGGCCCGCGGCCGCAGACCCGCGAGGCGGCGCTCATTATGCTGGCCGACGGGGTCGAGGCGGCCGCGCGCTCGCTGCGCCACCCCGGGCCGGAGGAACTGCAACAAACCATCCAGCGGGTGGTGGCGGAGCGAATCGCCGACGGCCAGCTGGACGAGGCGCCGCTGACCTTCGACGAGGTGGCGCGCATCCGCAGCAGCTTCCAGTTCACCCTCCAGAATATGCTTCACGCCCGCGTCGCCTACCCCCCGGCCACCGAGCCCGCCGGCCGCGGCACCCCCGCCTGATGCCCCCGCGGACCTGTGTGATCGCGAACCGGCACCCGCGGCTGCGGGTCGACCGGGCCTCCGTCCGGCGGGCCTTCGCGGTACTCGACGCGGCGCACGCCCGCTTCACCCCGGAGCCCGGTGCGCCAGCCCCGACCGGAGAACTTTCCGTGGCGTTCCTCACCGACGACGCCCTCGCCGCCCTGCACGGCCGCTTCCTCGATGATCCCACCACGACGGACGTCATCACCTTCGCGGCGGACCCGGCGCTGGGCACCGGCGGGGAGATCTGCGTCTCGGCCGACACCGCGGCGCGCTGCGCCCGGGAGCGAAAAGGCGATCTGGGGGCGGAACTAACCCTCTACCTCGTGCACGGGTGGCTCCACCTCGCCGGGCACGACGACCTCGAGCCGCGCCGCAAACGGGCGATGCGGCGGGCCGAGGCGCGGGCGCTGCGGCTGCTGGCCGCGGCCGGAGCGCTGCCGGAGTTCAGCTGGCGGCGCTAGCCGCGGCGCACGCCTTTGCATTGCCTGCGCCGGACGGCCCTGCGAGACCTGCCCCGATGCACGTTGAACCGCCCCGTCCGTCCCGCTGGATCCTCTGCCGCAACGCCTTCCTCTCCGGCGTGCTGCTGCTGGCGCCCCTCGTGGTCACGGTCTGGGCCTTCCGCAAGGTGGTCGATCTCGTCGGCGGCAGCTTCCGGCCGTTCTACGAGGACCTGATCCCGCGGGCGCTGGAAGGGATGCCGCTCCTGTGGGACCTGCTCGCGACGGCGGTGGTCGTGGTTTTGGTCACCCTGTTCGGCTTCTTATCGAATTACGTCTTGGGGAAATTCTTCTGGTCCCTCGCGGAGCGGACCATCCAGCGGATCCCGGGCGTGGGGGCCGTATACAACGCAGTGCGCCAGATCGTGGCCACCTTCGGGTCGCAGAACCGCAGCATGTTCAGCCAGGTGGTGCTGGTGCAGTACCCCCGGCCCGGCTGCTGGACCATCGGCTTCCTCACCAACCGCGCGCAGGCCGAACCCCAGCTCCGCGCGGGCGCCGGCGAGCTCTGGACCGTTTTCGTACCCACTACCCCGAACCCGACCAGCGGGTTCCTCCTGATGTTGCCGCGCGCCGAGGTGGTGGAACTGGACATGAGCGTCGGCGACGGGATGAAGATGATCCTCTCCGGCGGCGCGGTCACGCCACCCGCGATG
>JBILWD010000352.1:0-3519 GCA_044370095.1 Opitutaceae bacterium
AGGGCCGGCCAGTCGATGGCGGCGGGGCGGTCAAAGTTGCGCCGGGCCCGCCGGGCGGGCGCGACGTGACCAAGATCCCGGTAGAAGTCGTCGAGCGAGAGGAGCGCCGCGCGCCGGCCGAGGTGAAGCCGCAGAGCCTGCGCGAGCCACGTCTTGCCCGAGCCGCTCCCACCGGCGATCGCCACGAGCACGACGCGGGGCGCGCGGCCGGAGGGGGAGGCGGGAAGGGCGGGAGGCATCGGGAAATCCGGGCGCGAGCGTGGGCCCTGCTGCGTGCTTGTCGAATCCGGGTTGGCGCCTGCGGGATTGCGATCCGCGCCCCGGTCGCCAGCTTCGCGTCCGGTGGCGCGCCGCGGTCGCGGTCCAGCCGCCACCTCCCCCATGCGCTCCCCGTCCCTCCCGCGTTTGCTTTTCCTGCTGGCAGCCCTCGGCCTGGCGCCCTTGCCGGCGGCCGACAAATCCCCCGCCGACGCGGCGTTCGAGGCGGCTCGCACCGCCATTGTGACGTCCAATCCCGAGGGCGAGCCGGCCCTCGCGGCAGGTTTTACGTTTCTGCTGGGGTTCCCGGAGGATTCCCGCACGCGCGGGCTGTTGCCGGCCCTCGAGGCCCTCGCGGAACGCCTGCCGGAAGCGGCTCGCGCCGGCTACCGCGCCGCCTACGCGCAGCGCATCGAGGCGGCCCTCGCGCGCAAGGACCTCCCGCCGGCGGCCCGCGAGGGCATCCTCTCAGGAATCGCCTCGGCTGCGCTGAGCCGGCAACTCGACGCCGAGCAGCCGGATCCCGCCGCGCTCGCCGGACCCCTGCGTGCTTTGGAAGAACAGTTCCCCACCTCCCGCGCCCTGCCCGCGTTGCGCCTGGGCGAGGCGAAGCTCCTCGCCGCGCGTGACCCGGAGGCCGGTCTCGCGCGGATGCGCGCCCTCGCCGCTAGCCCCGATCCTGAAGTCGCGCGGCAGGCGGCGGCCGAGGTCCGGATGGTCGACCTGCGGACGAAGCCGCTCGACCTGAAATTCACCGCCGTCGACGGGCGCGAGGTGGATTTGGCGAAGCTCCGCGGCAAAGTTGTCCTGATCGACTTTTGGGCCACGTGGTGCGGCCCCTGCATCGCCGAGCTCCCCAACCTCCTTCGCGTCTACGAGCAGTATCATCCCCAAGGGTTCGAGATCGTCGGGATCTCCTTCGAGAATTCCGGCGTCGTCGACGAGGAGACCCGCCGCAATCCCCGCAACGCTGGCCGCTCGCTCGACACCCCCGAGCAGGCTGCGGCCAAGCTTGCGGCTGCGCGGCAGAAGCTCACCGACTTCACGCGGGACCGGAAGATGCCGTGGCCGCAGCACTTTGACGGTCGCTACTGGGACAACGAGTTCGGCCGGCAATTCAACATCCGCAGCATCCCCGCGATGTTCCTCCTCGACCGGGAGGGGCGCATCGTCGACACGAACGCGCGCGGCGCGAAGCTGGAGCCGCAGGTGCGCCGGCTACTGGGTCTGTAATGGTGAACCGACCGGCGCAGACGCGGCGGGAATTCCTACGCCTCGGCCTCGCCGGCGTCGGGGCGGTGCCGTGGCTGGCCTCGGGTTGTGCGGGTCCAGGCGCGGGGCTGTTGGCGCCCGCGGATGGCCCCGCGGTCTTCGTGATCCTGTCGGGCGGAGGCACGCCGCTGACCAACAATTACTCGCAGTACCTGCAGGCGCGGGCGTGGGCCGGGTGGCTGGCGCGGACGCGGCCGACGGCGCCGCGCTGGTGCTTCTTCGGCGCGGGTAACCGCGAGGGCTCGCCGGCGGTTTTGGCCGACACTTACCGCGAGGTGGAACGCGATGGGGGTTACGAGCCCGAGTGGCTGCCGGGGTTCCTCCCCGACAATCGGCCCGCGACGCGCGAGTCCCTCTTCCGCGCCCTGCGGGAGGAAATCCTGCCCGTGGTGCGCAATGGCGGGACGTTGTTTCTCCTCGTGGGGGACCACGGCGAGCTGTCCGGCCGCGACGCGGCGCAGGAGAGCGCGATCACGATGTGGCAATTGAAGCGCGGCGGCCGCCAAGGCTGGCGCACCGACAACAGCGAGGTGCTCGGCGTCGCCGAGCTGCGGCGCGAGCTGGCGGCGGGCCTTGGCCGCGGCCGCGTGGTGTTCGGGATGACGCAGTGTCACTCCGGCGGCTTCCACGAGCTGGCCGTGCCGCGCACGCTGGTCCCGCCGCGGGCGTGGTTCAGCCGCGATCCGGAGGGCATCGCCGGCCGCCCCGCGCGGCTGCAGCTGGCGGCGGCGGGGTTCACGGCCACGGACCAGGCCTCGCCGGCGGCGGGCTGCGAACCCGACCCCGAGCCGGACCGCTGGGCGGGTTACGAGCGGTTCTTTCCGGAGGCGCTGCTCGGGTCCGACCTGATGACGGGTGCCATCCGAGGTGCGCCCGCGCCAACGCTCGACGCGGCCCACGAGGCAGCCGTGTTGGTGGACCACACCATCGACAAGCCGCGGTCGACCTCGGAGCACTATCTGGAGGCGTGGGCTCGCGTGATCGAGGAGCGGCTGGCGACCACGCTCGCGATCACGGAGCCAGTGCAGCGAGCCGTGGCGGCCTTCCAGCGGGCGGTGGACACGGGCGAGGCCGAGGTGGCGGACCCGGGCTGGACGGTTTTGCGGGAGCGGTACCGGCGGTTCCAGGCGGCGCTTATCGCGCAACTGCCCGCGGGCCGGGCCCTGTTGCAGCTGGGAGATCGCCGCCGGCTCACCGCGGCGCTGCGGCCGGTGGCCGAACCCGCGCGGGACCCCGGGGCGCGGCGGCGGAACGCCCTCACCGCGGCCCGCCGCGCGTGGAGCGCCACCCTGCGCCCGGCGTGGAAGGCGGCGGTGGAGGCGGACCGCGTCCCTGGTCTGGGCGGGCCCGCGTGGGACTTTGAACGGCACCTGCTGCGGCTGGAGGACGAGGGGCGGAGCCTGCTGCTCGGCCGCCGCGACGGCGAGGCGCTGCTGCAGGAGGTCTATTGGCGCTCCGGCTACGCGCAGCCGGGATCCGTGGACCCAGCGGCGGCGCGGGCCGTGGCGCGTTGGGGCGTGGCGCGGCGGGAGCGCATCGCGGAATGGGGCCGGACGGCGGCCGAACCGGCGATGCGGACGGCGGCCGAGCAGCTGGCCGCGGTTCCGCCGCCCGAGATGCCGGCGGGCCCCGGCCTCACCCTCGCGACGGCGGCGGAGCGCGTGCTGTTCCAGCGGCGGGTCCTGGCGGCGTGGCGTTTCCTGTTGGAGGTGGGTCACGCGCCGGCCCTCGCGGAGCTGGCGCAGTTGCGCGCGTTGGAGATCACCCCGCTCCCGCCCGTGGGGGCCGGCGTCCCGTCGGCCTGAGGCGGGACGGCCGTTTTGGGCACAGCCACCTTCCCGGCAACTGGCCGCGCGCGGGTACGAGGGACGCAGGCCCCGGCCGGGCACCGGTTTTCCCGCGATGCGCCGCGGGGAACTAGGGCGTGTGCTGCCGCGTCAGCGCCGATGGCCAGAGCCGGTGGACCAAGGCGACGCGGACGCAGCCGAG
>JBILWD010000353.1:0-3518 GCA_044370095.1 Opitutaceae bacterium
CGTAGAGCGAGTAGATCCACGTGACGACCGGCGGCGTGATGATCGCGCCGACGGCCGCGCCACCCTGGATGAGGCCGTGCACCAGCGCGCGCTCCTTCGCGGGGTACCACTCGCTCACCACGCGGAACGCCGCCATGAAGTTGCCTGACTCGCCCAGGCCGAGCAGGAAGCGCAGCACGCCGAGCGTCCACACCCCGGCCACCATGGCGTGCGCCATGTTGGCGAGGGACCACCAGACGATGAAGACGCTGAGCGCCAGGCGCGCGCCCCAGCGGTCCACGAGGAAACCGGAGCCGACGTACATCACCGTGTAGGCCGCCAGGAAGGCGGTGAGGACCCGCGAGTACTCCAGGTCCGAGATGCCGAGCTCCCGCGTGATGACCGGCGCGAGTACCGACAGCGTCTGCCGGTCGACGTAGTTGATGACCGTCGAGAAGAACAGCAGCGCGGCGATCCCCCAGCGCAGATGCGGGATCCGGGCCGTCATTTCCGCAGCGGAAACTCCGCCAGCAAGTCCGCGAGCATCGTGTCCACGTCACGCCGCGTGCCGGGATCCATCTCCGGCAGGGGAGCGCGCACGTGAAGCGCGTCGGCGATGCCGCGGCGGGCGAGCACGTATTTCGTCAGCCGCATGCGATAGATCGCCTGCGAGAGCAGCAGCGGCAGGCTCAGGCGATAAAGCCGCCGTGCCTCCGCCCGGTCGCCGCCCGAATAGGACTTCCACAGCGCCACGTGCAGGTCCGTCAGCTCCACCGCCGGCATCGCGCCGCAGGCGCCCCGCTCCAGCTCGTCGATGATGTAGCGTGCCCCGCCGCCGCCGAAGACGCCCCGCAGGCCCGGGAGGTTCGCCGCGCGCAGCGCCGTGATCGCGGGGCCGGAGGGCAGCGTCTCCTCCTTCACGTAGGTGATGGCGGGCAGGCCGGTCGCGATCTCGATGAGGGCCTCGGCGCTGAGCCCGGCGCCGGTCGGGGCGGGCGCGTTCTGCAGGATGATCTCCGCGCCGGGCAGGCCGTCGGCGACCTGGTGGAAGAAGGTGCGATGCGCCGCGACGTCCGTCCCCAGGCCCACGGGGGCCATGATCATCAGGTGCCGGATGCCGTGCCGCAGCGCGAGGGTGCCCACGGCGATCACGTCGGCCGCGGTGGCCGCGCTGGCGCCGCCGACGAGCGGCACTTTCCCGCCCGCCTCCTCCGCGGCCAGCGCCAGCAGTTGCCCGCGCTCGGAGGGGGACAGGTGGCCGTATTCGCTCGCGACCCCCGGAAACACGATCCCCTGCGCGCCCGCGTCGAGGGCGAAGCGCAGCACCCGGCGTTGGGCGACGAGGTCCAGCTCGTTGCGCGCGGTGAAGAGCGTCGGGATGACGGGAAAGATGCCTTGGAGCACGACGGGGGAGGTGCGGGCGGAGCGCGGGGACCCGGCGCGGTCAGAACGTGACGCTCGTGGTGAGCGCGGACTTGCGCGGGGAGTATTGGTACTGGAAGTAGCGGATGGTGCCGTTGGTGCTGCGCGGGAGCGCGAGCACGCGCTGGCGGTCGAGGACGTTGTCGATGTTCAGCTGGACGGTCATCTGCGACTTCGCGAATCCCCGGAAGCGGTAGACGAGGAAGATGTTATGCTGCACCTTGTCGGGGTAATAGAAGAGCTTCCGCCGGTTGGCGTCGGCGGCGTCGGTGTACATGTACCCGCGGAAGTTCCGGGCGTAGGTGGTGGCGAGGCCGCCGACGAGGCCGCGGAGGCGGCCTTCGCTCACCTGCAGGCGGTTGATCATGCTAAACGAATTCTCCGAGTAGCCGGACGTCGCCTCGCCGGATTTGCGCACGATGATTTCCGGCAGCGGCGGCGTGAAGCCGAGCTGGTGCGCGCTGATGGGCAGGCCGGTCCGCGTGGTGCCGACGCCCGTCGTGCGCAGCCCGAGCGCCTGCGAGTTCAGGATCGCGCCGGAGTCGGGATCGAGGTTGGCGAAATAGGGGCTCGCGCGGTCCTTCATCATCGCGACGGTCAGGGCGGGGGTGGCTCCTCCCGGTTGCGCCGGATCCACGGGCACCAGGAGGGGCGTGAGCGCGTTGGTGGCCGAATTGCGGATGGCGACGACCTGCTGGCCGCCGAGGGTCGTGGTGTTGAATTCGTCGTTGTACAGGACCGGCAGCGTGATGTCGCTGCGCTCGGAGCCGTTGGCCTGCGCCCAGCTGAACGTGATCTGCCAGGGCTTGAGCGGGCGCGCGCTGAGGCTGGCGCTGAGGCCGTCGGAGATGCGGCTGAAGACGTAGCCGGGGCCGCCGTTGCGGCCGTTGATGCCGTTGGGATCGATGTCTTCGCGGAGGCCGCCGAGCGTGGCGGCGAAGTTGAAGCCCGTGGTCCGGTAGTAGGTGACGTTGCCGGAGAGGCGGTGTTCCCAGAGGGAGAGCTTCAGGCCGGCCTCCCGGGTCTCGCCCTGGCCGATCGGGAGCAGGTTGTTGAACACGTCGCGGTCGGTCGCGAAGTTGATCTTGGCGTTGCGCGAGAGGTTCAGGTAGCCGCGGACGCCCGGGAGCGGCGTGTCGAACACCACCCCGTACGTCCGGCTGGCGTAGTCGATCGGGCCGCGGGCGACGGTGGTCGTCGTGCGCACGGTCGACGCGTTCTCGAAGCGGAGGCCGATGAGCGTGTCGATGCGGCCCTTCCAGAACGAACTGGTGAAGCCCGTGCCCCAGCCCTTCTCGGTGGTGTCGTCGTTGGAGAAGGCCGTGCTGGTGGGTTGGCCGAGCGCGTTGAGCGGTCCACCCAGGCCCTCCGGGTTCATCGGCGTGGCCGGCACGGTGCCGGGGGCCACCGACGTGTCCCAGGCGTAGCGTTTGCCGTTGGGGTGCGTGATGATGTCCTGCGGCCACTTCAGGTTGCCGGGCATCGCGGTGGAGAAGATGGGGCGCCAGATCGCGGGCATCAGGTTGCGGCCGGAGTCGGCGTTGCGGACGTTGGCCTCGTTGCGGACCCACGAGCCGTCGGCGTTGATCTCATAGAAGCGCGCGCTGCGGCTGACGGTCCACGAGTCGAGCCGGGAGTAGAACACGCTGAGCCGGTGGTCGCCCCAGCGGCCGAGATCGCGGCGGGCGACCGCGGTGAACTTGTAGCCGTGCGCGCCGCTGGAGAACGGCGAGCCGCCCAGCGAGGTGAACGCGGCCCACTGGCGCAGCGGCGCGCCGTTGGCGTCGGTCGCGAGGTTGGTCGGCAGGTCCGGATGGAGGAACTGCGTGCTCAGCGTCGTGAGCGCCCGGTTGATGCGGTCGTCGTGGCTGTAGCGGAACTGGAACGCGAAGTCCTGGTGCGGCGTGAGGTCGACCGTGACGCCCTTGGCCTCGTTGATCCAGTGCTGCCGCGGCACGACGCCGGAGAGCGAATCCTGGTTCCGCAGCGTGATCAGGTTGTTCAGCAGCGCCGAGCCGCCGAAGCCGGTGATGTAGGCGGGCGACTGGTTGTCCAGCGGGACGCCGTTGCTGAGGAGGAGGCCTGCCGGGGCGCGGAGGGTGGCCCCGTTCGCGATG
>JBILWD010000354.1:0-3508 GCA_044370095.1 Opitutaceae bacterium
ACCTCTCCTTCCAATGGAGGCGCGAGGGGGCCGACCTGCCCGGCGAGAACGGCCCGTTGTTGATGTTCGCGGCCTCGCTCGCGATCCCGCGGGCCCGGTACGAGGTGGTCGTGACTAATCCGGGCGGCAGCGTCACCAGCCTGCCTGCGTGGGTCTTTGTTTCCCAGCGCCCGCAGACGATCACCCTCGATTTGCCCGCGCTGGTCGTCGCGGCGGGCAGCGGCGTGCGCCTGACCGCCACCGCCTCCTCCGGGCTTCCGGTGACGGTCACGCTGGTGTCGGGAGCCGCGTCCCTCGCGGGCAACGTCCTCACGAGCCAGGGGGGCGAGGTGGTGGTGCGGGCCGTCCAGGCGGGCAACGCGACCTACGCGCCCGCGGACCCCGTGCAGCGCACCATCCGTTTCCTGGTCGGCAGCCTTGCCCCCTACCTGACCGTGCGCCTGAGCGACCAGTCGCCACTGGCGGGCACCAACCTAACCTTGCAGGCCTCCGCCGTCGGCACCCCCGTGCCCGCCTTCCAATGGAGCCGCGACGGCGTGCCGATCCCAGGCGCCACGCGCAACGAACTCACCGTGCCGGCGCTCACGCTCGCCGACACGGGCCGCTATGCGGTGACGGTGACTAACCTCGCCGGCAGCGACACCAGTGCGGCGCAGGTAACGGTCCGGGCGGCCCCGGTGTTCACGCGTTCACCTGTGGCGCAGACCGTGGCGGCCGGGGATGACGCCTCCCTCTCCGTGGAAGTGGCCGGGCACCCCGCCCCGGCGCTGCAATGGCGTCGTAACGGCACGGCGCTGCCCGGGCAGACCGGCGCCACCCTGAGCCTGACGCCCGTGACCGTGGCCGCGGCCGGCGCCTACGATGTCGTTGCCACCAACGCCCTCGGCACCGCCACCAGCGCGCCCGCGACCCTGACGGTGACCGTGCGTGACTTCACGGGTACCTATGCGGGCCGACTGTCCGGGGGCACGGAAGGATTCCTGCTCGTGCGCACCGACGGAAGCGCCGCGCTACTCGCGCCCCTCTCCTCAGGGAGCGCCGCGGTGGCGCTGCTCAACGCCACCGTGGACCTCCGCGGCAACGTGCGCGGCGCCGGCGCGACCAGCGAGGGGACCCCGCGCCCCTTCGTCGCCACCGGGACGCTCGACGAGGTCGCGGGCACGGCCCAGCTCACGTTCGCCGCCCTCAACGAGACCTTCACCGCGACGCGGATCCGCGCCGCCACCCCCGCGGCCGCGGCGGGACTGTACCGGCTGGCCCTCGTCGGCAGCGCCGGCGGCCGCGGCCACGCGCTCGTCGCCCCCGACGGCCAGGTCCTCGTGGTCACTTCCGGCGGCGCGGCCGCGGATGCCGCGATCGGACGACTGGAGGCGCCCGGCCGCCTGCGGGCGAACTCCGCCGGCGGGGCCGCGCTGGACCTCTCGTTCGCGGCGGGAGCGCTCCGGGGCACGGTCCGCACCGCCGCGGGCGCCACGGGGACTCTGGCCGGGGCGGTCGAGGCCCTCCTCGGCCAGGAGCAGTTGGTGAACCTGTCCGTCCGCGGGGTCACCCTGCCGGGCGCGCCGCTGATCGTCGGGTTCGCCACGGGAGGCTCCGCGGCGAAATCGGTGCTGCTCCGCGCCGTCGGACCGGGCATCGGCCGGCCGCCCTTCAACGTCGCGGGCGCGCTGCCGGACCCGAACGTGCAGCTCTTCCGGGTGAACACCGCCCTCGCGCAGAACAATGATTGGGGCCAGCCGCCCGCCGGGGCTGCCGCCCTCGCCGCGGCCGCGACGGCCACCGGCGCCTTCGCCCTGCCGCAGGGCAGCGCCGACGCGGCCCTCCTCGCCTCCCTGCCGGCGGGCGTCTACACCGCGCAGGTGGGCGGTGGCCAGGGCATCGTGCTGGCCGAGCTTTACGGTGTGCCCGCCGCGGGCGAGGCCCCGGGGAGCCGCCGGTTCACCAACGCCTCCACGCGCACCACCGTCGCCCCCGAGGCCGCGCTCATCGCCGGCTTCGTCATCAGCGGTACCGCCCCCCAGCGCGTGCTCATCCGCGCGGTCGGCCCAACCCTGGGCAACGCCCCGTTCAACGTCCCCGGGGTCCTCGCCAATCCCCAGCTCAACCTCTTCCGCGGCGCCACGCTCGTCCGGACCAACGACGACTGGTTCCGCGACCCGGAGGCTAACCTGATCCGCGAAGCGGCCGCCGCCGTGCGCGCCTTCGCGCTCGGCCCGCAGAGCCTCGACGCCGCCCTGCTGGTTTACCTCGAGCCCGGCGCCTACACGGCGGTGGTCAGCGGCCCCCCCAACGCGGGGCCGAACGCCCAGACCGGCAACGCGCTGGTCGAGATTTACGAAGTCGCGCCCTGACGCGGCTGCGAGGCCGGCGACGGGACGCGTTCCGCCGCCGGCCGCCTGAAACGGGGCCGCCAAGGCGTGCGGCCAGCTTGGCAACCCGCGCGCAGCGGCCCGCACCGCGTTCGGGCATAAAGGGGGCCGGCGCCAGCTGCGCCCCGCCCCCGGGCGGTTCTCCGGCCTCCCGCACGCTATGAAAATCCGTCCTTTCCCCTCCCGGAGCGCCCTCGTGTTCGGCGGCACCGCGGCGTGGGGCCTCCTGCTCGTCTCCTGCGTGCTGGTAAACCGCACGGTCCTGATGCCGCCCTCCATCCCCGGCGCGACTTTCGTCGGGTCCAAAGACTGCACTCAGTGCCACGAAGACATCACCCGCGCCTTCGATTCCGCCACCCACGCGAAGCTGATGACGCCCGGGGACAGCCGCAAGGAGATGGGCTGCGAGGCCTGCCACGGGCCCGGGAGCGTCCACTCCAAGGCGGGGGGCGGCATCGACAACATCCTCAACCCCGCCCGGAACCCCGACACCTGTTACCAGTGCCACACGGACAAGCGCGGCGAGTTCGCGCTGCCCCACACGCACCCCGCGGGCCTCGTGACCTGCACGGATTGCCACGACCCGCACCGCGGGGACGCGATCCTCGGCGGCGGCACGCGGATGGCCGCGGCGAACGAAACCTGCCTGAAATGCCACGAGGCACAGCGAGGCCCCTACGTCTTCGAGCACGAGGCCCTCCGCGACAACTGCACCGCCTGCCACAACCCACACGGGTCCGTGAACGCCAAGCTGCTCAAGGCGCGCAACGCCACCCTCTGCCTGCAGTGCCACTTCCAGCAGCAGACCGCGACCGGCCTCTTCATCGGCGGCCGCGACCACTCCTCGTACCTCGTGCAGCGCGGGACCTGCTGGAGCGCCGGCTGCCACGAGGCGGTCCACGGCTCCCACGTGAGTTCCTCCCTGCGGTTCTGAACCCTCGCCCGTCCCGCCATGAATTGCCTCCGCCTCCTCCTCCTCCTCCGGGCGGCCCTTCTAGCGCCCGCCCTGCTCCCCGCGCAAACCGCAACCGTTTCCGGCACCCTCTCCGCCGGCGCCGGCGGCGCCCTGCTGAAGGGCGACCGGCCCGCCTTTCAGGAACTCGTCCAGCAGCGCAAGACGGGCGCCGGCGGCATCGAGG
>JBILWD010000355.1:0-3502 GCA_044370095.1 Opitutaceae bacterium
TTCCGCCCTTCGCGCCCACCTTCGCCAAGGCTTCGGCGGGCAGGCCCACCCCGGCCACACCAAGCCGCTCCAGCTTCGACCGAACTTCAGGCTGGATCGGCAGCGGCTCGGTGTAGCCGGGGCATTTGGCCCCGGTCCTGCAGACTGAATCGCCTGCGGAATCTCCGGGGCTCGATGTAGCTGGGGCGCGTCGCCCCGGTTTCAGCCCGCAGCCAAGGTGGCGGAGCAGTCCCTGCTTGGGGTTGGGATTGGTTTTCGTCAGGCACGACCGGGGCGGCGCGCCCCAGCTACACCAAGCCGTTCCATCTCGGACTGAACTTTGGGCTGGATCGGCAGCGGCTCGTTGTAGCCGGGGCATTTTGCCCCGGTCCTGCAGACTGAATCGCCTGCGGAATCTCCGGGGCTCGATGTAGCTGGGGCGCGTCGCCCCGGTTTCAGCCCGCAGCCAAGGTGGCGGAGCAGTCCCTGCTTGGGGTTGGGATTGGTTTTCGTCAGGCACGACCGGGGCGGCGCGCCCCAGCTACACCAAGCCGTTCCCTCTCGGACTGAACTTTGGGCTGGATCGGCAGCGGCTCGTTGGAGCCGGGGCGCGTCGCCCCGGGGTGACTCACTAACGCGGGCCTGGTCCCGGCGCGGGACGGCTGGGATCAACCATCCGCGGCGGCCGCCCCGCTTACGGCACGATCAGCGCGAGCTGTTCGCCGGGGCCGTGGACGCCCTCGATTAAGATGCCCTCGACATCCGCCGTCTTGGAGGGGCCGGTGCACCAGACCACGTTGCGGTCCTCGCCGAGCGCCGCGACGGCCTGCGTGACATCCGCGAAGATGTTCGCCCGGGAAACCACGGCGACGTGGACCCAAGGGGCGAGGGCCCCGAGGCGGCTGGAGGTGGTGCGATCGTTCAGGATAATGGTCCCGGACTCGGCGATGGCGCCGGCGGCGCGGGTGATGCCGAAGGCGTAGTCGTCGACGCGGGTGCGGTCGAAGCTGGTCTCGACCGTGAAGCCGTCGGCGAAATGCGGGGCGAGTTCAGGCCAGAGGGCGGGGTCGCAGTAGCCGTGGCGGTGGCCGCCGGCGCGGAGGTGCGCGACCACGGCGGCGGGCGAAGTGAGGGCGAGGCCGTTCACGCGGCGCATCCGTTCCGCGAGCAGTTCGGCGAGGTCGCGGCCGACGAGGAGGTTACGGAGGACCGCGATCTCGGAGTCGAAGGAGGGGAGCGGGGCGCGCTCGTGCAGGGGCGCGAGGGCGCCACGGACGCGGGAGAGGATGGACTCGCGGTCGTCGGTCATCGGTTGGCGGGGGCGGGGCGGCGGCGGGCCTTGAGCCAGCGGCGGAATTCACCGCCGCGCCAGGCGGGCAATTCGCGCGAGGCGGTCCACGCCTGGAGGGCGGGGACGGGAATGAGCCGCGTGGGGAGGACGTTGAGGGCGCGGCCGGCGACGAGCGCGGCCCGCCAGGCGGTAGGTTGGGAGGCAAGCAGGGCCCAGGGGGCCATCGGGGGCGTGCCGGGCGAAGGGACGTTCTCCTCCTTGGCGCGGGCGCGGAGCCGCAGCAGTAGATCGGGGATCGGGATGTTGACCGGGCAGACCTCGTGGCAGGCGCCGCAGAGCGAGGAGGCCTTGGGCAGGTCCGCCTTCTGGGCGAAATTCTCCTTGAGCAGCAGGGGCGAGAGCACGGCGCCCACGGGGCCGGGGTAGACGCTGCGGTAGGCGTGGCCGCTGGCTTGACGGTAGATCGGGCAGACGTTGAGGCAGGCGCCGCAGCGGATGCAGCGGAGGATCTCTCGGCATTCCCCGGCGAGGACCTCGGTCCGGCCGTTATCGACGAAGATGACGTGCATCTCCTCGGGGCCGTCGGGCTGGGCGGGGTCGCGGGGGCCGGAGATGAATTCCGTGTAAACCGTGAGGTCCTGGGCGGTGGCGGAGCGGCCGAGTAGGTTTAGCAGGAGCCCGAGGTCGCGGTCGCGGGGGACGATCTTCTCGATCCCGACCAGCACGATGTGGCAGCGGGTGGCGGCGACGCTGAAGCGGGAGTTGCCCTCGTTGGTAACCAGGGCGATACGGCCGCTTTCGGCGGAGAGAAAGTTCGCTCCGGTGAGGCCGACGTCGGCCGCGAGGTACTTATGGCGGAGGTGGTGGCGGGCGCGGCGGGTGATCGTCGCGGGATCGTCGTTGTAGGCGCCGAGGCCCTCGCGCTCGAAGCTGGTGGCGATCTCTCGACGGTTCTTGTGGATGATCGGCCGGACGATGTGGCTGGGGTGGTCGTGGTCGATCTGGATGATGAACTCACCGAGGTCGGTTTCCAGCGCCTCCATCCCGTGGCGGCCGAGGTAGTCGGCGAGCTCGATCTCCTCACTGACCATCGTCTTGGCCTTCACCATTTTGGTGGCGCCGCGCTCGCGCATAATGCGGAGGACGTGGGCGCAGGCGGCCTCGGCGGTGCCGGCCCAGTGGACTTGGGCGCCGTTGGCGCGGAGGCGGGCCTCGGCCTGCGGCAGGTAGGTGTCGAGATTCTCGATCGCGTGTTGCTTGATTTCCCCGGCGAGCGTGCGGAGGCGGTCCGGGTCGGGGAACTGGTCGAAGAGGAGGCGGGTGCGCTTCTCGTGGGTGGCCTTGGTGCTCTGGTAGACCGAGGCGCGGGTTTCCGCGGGCAGGGTGGCCGCGAAGCGGTCGATGGCTTGGCCTTTCACGGCTTGGCCTCCCCGCCTTTAAGGGCGTCGCGGAGCAGTTGGGCGAGGTGGAGCGTGCGGATCGGCCGGCCCTCGCGGGCGGCGAGGCCGCCGAGGTGCATCATGCAGCTCATGTCGCCGGAGACGTAGACGTCGGGCTGCGCGGCGCGGACGTGGTCCAGCTTCAGCTGCCCCATCGCGCCGGAGAGGTGGGGGAAGGTGACCGCGAAGGTGCCGCCGAAGCCGCAGCACTGCTCCGCCTCGCCGAACTCAACCACCTCGACGCCGGCGATCGAGCGCAGGAGCGCAAGCGCGGCGGCGACGCTGTCCGTGCCGCGGGAGTGGCACGAGCGGTGGAAGGCGACCCGGGCGGGGTAGCGGCCGGGCCAGGTGCGGACGCCGAGGCCGTTGACGAGGTAGTCGGCGAGTTCCCAGGTGCGGCGGCCGAGGGCCTCGACGGCGGGGGCGTCCGGTTCACGCTCGAATTCCAACACCGCGCCGTGGAACAGCATCGCGGCGCAGGAGCCGCTCGGTACTACCACTGGGTCCTCCCCGGCGAAGGTCCGTACCGTGTGGCGGACGACGCGGCGGGAAGCGGGCCAGTCGCCGCCGTTGAACGCCGGTTGGCCGCAGCAGGTCTGACCTTCGGGGAACGCCACCTCGACCCCGGCGTGCTCGAGCACCTCGACGGTCGCGGCGGCGACATCGTCGTAGAAGGCGTCGCAGAGGCAGGTGGCCATCAGCTGGACCCGCCGGCCGGTGAGGGGAGTGCGCTCGCGGTTGAGCATAAGAGTGTGGTCGAAGCTGCGCCGGGTCGGGGCGCTGGCAACGGGAT
>JBILWD010000356.1:0-3492 GCA_044370095.1 Opitutaceae bacterium
GGCCCGCGGACAATGATGCCGCCGGACACCGAGGTGATCGTGACCTACGATGCGCGGTGGACGTGGGATTTCCGGAACTACCTGATCGAGCTGAACGTGGCGTTCCATACGGTCTCTCCCCCGAAGAAGCTGGCGGATGCCCGCCGCTACCAGCCCTCGTTATGGCCGAAGCCACCCGAGGAGGTCGTGCGCGGCCTGCTGGAGCCGCTCTTCCGGCCCTGAGGGCCAAGCCGGCCACCAATCTCGAAACCACACGGTTTGGTGTAGCTGGGGCGCGTCGCCCCGGCCGTGACCGACGAAAGCCAATCCCAGGCCTAGCGAGGATCCCTCCGCGGCATTGGGTCCGGACTGCAAATTACCGGGGCGACGCGCCCCGGCTACATCGAGCCGAGGTGCCTCAGCCCCAAGAAGTTGCCGCAGGCGCAGTGCCCTCCTGCACGCTCCCCCTCCTCCGCCCTTCCCAAGTTTCTTCCAACCTTTCTCCTCCCTAAATCCTTCGGTTATCCTTCGGTCTGTCAGAGGTGAATCCTCTGATTTACCCCTTAATAACCGAAGGATTACCGAAGGATGACCGAAGGATCACTGGATCAGGACTGGAGGCACTCCGGCGGCACCCGCCCGCTCCCGGAACCCCGCCAGAAATCGATTTCGGCGTTACGGTCCGACCCGGCACGCGCCGGCTACATCGAGCCGCTGCCGAGCCAGAACGGCTTGGTGTAGCTGGGGCGCGTCGCCCCGGCCGTCGCCGAGGAAAACCAATCCCGGCCCCAGCGAGGATCGCTCCGCGGAATCGTGCGCGGCCGGCAAGCATCGGGGCGACACGCCCCGGCTGCATCGAACCCACTCCCCTCCGGCCAGCGCTCAGTCCCGCAACAGCGTGCCCTGCTCGCCGCTCGGCGGACGCAGGCCCACGGCTTGGTAACCCCGCGGCGTCAGCACCCGCCCCTGCGGGGTCCGCTGCAGGTAACCTTCCTGGATCAAAAACGGCTCGTGCACCTCCTCGAGGGTCTCCGCCTCCTCCCCGACCGCCACCGCGATCGTCGTGATGCCCACCGGGCCGCCCCGGTAGTTCTCGGCCATCACCCGCAACATCCGCTTATCCATCTCATCCAACCCCGCCGCATCGATCTCCAGCAGTTCCAACGCGCGCGCCGCCACGTCCTGCGTGACCCGGCCGTCCGCGCGCTCCTGCGCGTAGTCGCGCACGAAATGGATCAGGTTGTTCGCAATGCGCGGCGTGCCCCGGCACCGGCGCGCGATTTCCCCCGCGCCACCCGGCTCCACCGGGATCGACAACAACCCGCAGGAACGCCGGATGATGGAGTCCAAGGTCGCGTGGTCATAGTAATCGAGCCGCGTCTGCAGGGTGAACCGCGAGCGTAACGGGGCGGTCAGGAGCCCGCTGCGGGTCGTCGCGCCCACCAAAGTGAACCGCGGCAGGGACAACCGCACGCTCCGCGCGTTCGGTCCCTGATCGATCATAATATCGAGGCGGAAGTCCTCCATCGCCGAATAGAGGTACTCCTCGACGGTCTTCGGAATCCGGTGGATCTCGTCGATGAACAGCAGGTCGCCCTCCTCGAGATTCGTGAGCAGGCCTGCCAGATCGCCTGCCTTCTCGATCACCGGACCGGAGGTGACGCGCACATTGCGGCCCAATTCCTGGCCTAGAATGAACGCGAGGGTGGTCTTCCCGAGGCCCGGCGGGCCCGAGAGCAACACGTGGTTGAGGGCCTCGCCGCGCCGCTTGGCCGCCCCCACCATCACCTGCAGACGCTCGACCGTGCGGGGCTGGCCGACGAAGTCCGCGAACGACAGCGGCCGCAGGGCGGCCTCCGCGGGGCTCACGGGCGCCTCGAGGGCGGCGGTCAGGTAGCCGAGCCCCCCGGCCGGCGGAGCGGCGGGCGGGACGGGGGAGGTTTCACGCTTCGGCTTGGCCACAGGGATCGGCTAGGGCCCGCGACCGGACGTGGCAAGCCCCGCGACCGGCACGCCGGCTTTAGAGTCCCTTGAGGACCGCGCGCAACTGCGCCGCGTGGTCCTTGGTGTCGACCTTCTCCACTACCGCCAGGACGGTGCCGTCGGGCTCGAGCACGTAGGCGGCCCGGGCGGGGCCAGTGTAGGTGCGCCCGTACATCGATTTCTCGACCAGCGAGTCCGTGGCGCGCGCGAGGGCGTCCTCCGGATCGCTGACGAGGGTGTAGGAGAGCTTTTTCTTGGCGGCGTAGCGCAGGTGAGAGCCGCAAGAGTCACGGCTGACCGCCACGACGTCGTATCCGGACCGCCCGAAGGCGGCCGCCGCATCGGCCAGACTGTCGACCTGCCGGTCGCAGCCCGGCGTGTTGTTCTTCATATAGACCGACAGGAGGGTGCGGCGGCGGAGGAGTTGGCCGAGGGTGGTTTTCTCCTCGGCGCCGGCGCGCACGATCGAGAGCGGGAGGGAAAGATCCAATTTTTGGCCGGGAGCGATCATGGCCGGGCAAGAAGGGCGGGGCGGGGCAGGCGTCAACCGGCGCACGGGGAATTGCGGGCGGGCGGGAGGGGCGGAAAACCCGCCGGGCGGGCCCGTAGCGGCCGTGCGGATGAGGCTTTGACGGAGCGCGCCAAACCTTCCAACGTCGGCGCCCGATGAAAGCGGTGAAAGTCCCCGCGTTGGAGCTTTTCCTCCACGAGATGATCCCCCTCGCCAAGGCGATGGGGGTCGGCGTGGAGCTGAGCGATGACCGCGCGTTGGTGCTGACGGCGCCGAAGGAGCAGAACCGCAACTCGTTGAATACGGCGTTTGGTGGCAGCTTGGTGTCCTTGGCGACGCTGGCCGGCTACGGCGTGGTGTGGGAGCTGATGCGCAACGAGCGGAGCGCGGCGCGGCCGGAGTGGAGCATCGTGGTGAAGGAGAGCCGCGCGGCGTACCGGAAGCCGGTGATCGGCGATCTGCGGGCGATCTGTGAGCGGCCGGCGCAGGCGGCGATCGCGGAGTTCAAGGAAGCTCTTTCGCGTTACGGCAAGGCCAAGCTCAAGCTCCGGGCCTCGATCGTGGAAAACGGCCAGACGGCGGTCGATGTGACCGCGGCCTTCGTCGTCACCCGCCCCGCCACGCCCGCGCTCCGACCCGCGTAGAGCGGCCCGCCTTCACGGGCTCCCAGCATCAGATGTGCTTGGAGTCCGTCTCGTCCTTGCGCACGTACCCGGTCTCTTGGCGGGCGTGGTTGACCTGATTCTTCTTGAGGTAGGCTTGGTAGACGTCGTCGGCCGACATTCCGAGCGTCTGGGCGAGGGAGACGAGGAAGTGGAAGAGGTCGACGACCTCCACGCGGGCGTTCTGTTCGTCGAACTTCTGGTACTTGGCCCACCATTTCCACGGGACGCTGTCGACCAGCTCGGCGGTCTCCTGCTGGAGGGCGCGGGTGTAATTGAGGACCCAGCGGGCCTTTTCCTCGTCGGTGGGGGGCGGCAGGTTGACGCCGATGCGGCGGTTGAGGGCGTCCTGCATCC
>JBILWD010000357.1:0-3476 GCA_044370095.1 Opitutaceae bacterium
CGCACCGCCTGCGCCACTGCCCGGTCATCGAGGGCCAGAACGTCGGTCGACTGCCGCGCCACCACGCCCACCGGCGGGATCAGGTGCGCCACCGGTCGCACGGCCTCGCCCCGCATCATCCGGTCGAGTAGCGCCGCCGCCTCGTAGCCGGTGCGGAGCGTGTTGGGCATCACGCTCGACAGCGGCGGCGCGGCCAACTCGCACAGCAGCTCGTCGTTATCGACGCCCAGCACCGCCACCTCGTCGGGAATCGCCAGACCCGCGCCGCGGCACGCGTCCAGCACCCGCTGGCCCCGGATGTCGTACGCGGCGAGGATGCCCACGGGCTTCGGCAGCTCGAGCAGCCAGCGGCGCAGGGCGACGGTCTCGGCCGCTGGGTCCCGCGCGCCCGCGGGGGTCTCGTGGCGGTGGAGGGCGTGGCCCGCGGCCTCGATCCGCGCCCGGAAATGCCCCTCGCGCCAGCGCGACCAATTGAATCGCGCGTCACCGCAGAACGCGAAGTGCCGGAACCCTCGCTCTAGCAGGTGTTCCGCCGCCAGCCGCGCGATCGCCGCATCGTCCGTTTCCACCCACGGCAGCTCCGGTACCAGCCGCGCCGCGCTGACGTCCACCGCAGGCAGCCCCGCCCGCCGCACCGCGCGCGCGATCGGCGGGGTCTCGATGCGCGCGATGATGCCGTCGCCCCGCCACGCCGCGAGCCAGGGCGGCGGGTCTTCCCCCCGACCCTGCTCCATCAGGTGGAATGACCACGGCCGGTGCTCGCGGATATATCGGACGATCCCCTGCAGCAGCCCGCGCGCGTAGGCGTTGGAGGTCTCGATGAGGAGCGCGACCTGGGGGCGTAGCCGCGCGGGCCTGCGGGGTAACGGGGGCACTGACGCAGCATCGGGATCGCTCGAAAAAGATCAACTTGCTGCAGTGCACTCGCCTAACCCGGCCGGAATCGGCCGGAAAAACACATCCCCACTGCTCGCATTCTCATCGAACGAAGCCCAGCGAGGAAAAACGTACCACCGTCTGGGTGGTGCCGCCGGAGTTGGAGCATGACCCGCTCGGCTGAGCCGCGAACGGGGCACAAAAAATGCCCGCCCCGGATTCGGGTGCGGGCATGGGTGAGCGAAGGAGGCGGTTACTTTTTGGTGCTCTTCGCGGCTTTCTTCTGCTTCGGGCTTTTCTTCGCCGGTTTCTTGGTCGCTTTGCGCGCGTTTTGGGTCTTTGCCATGGGAAAATCGGAGGCGATACGGACCGGTCTAGGAGCGGCAGACGAAGTTGGAGGACCCGTGCCGAACCTCAAGGAGGCGGCGGGAGCATTGCCGGAAATCGTGACGCATAGAGGGTGAAAGCCAAAAGCGCGCGGCGGGGAAGCTGGGGAAATCCATCCGCGAGCCTGAAATTCAGACAGACCCTCGCGACGCAGTGCGCGGATAGCGATAAAAATTCGCCGGGCGAACCGTAGTGGCTGACCCGATCGTAAGGCACCACCGTCGTCCCGAACGGACGCGCGCAAGGCCGGCGCCGCACCCTCGATCCTGTAGCGGGCCCGGTCTAACCTCCCCGAATACCCTCAGAGCCCGAACCAGCGGGCGCGGCGGCTGGAGCCGAACTCCTCCTTGTCCCGCCGCAGCGCGACGGAAGGCTCGTGGTAGATCCCGACCGGGCCTGCCGGGTTCGAGAAGAAATCGATGTCCACGCGCCCGATCCGGTCCGCCCCGAACTCGATGTAGCAGGAGCCCGTCCCCCGGTGCACGGCATCCGAGGTCTCGCCCCGCAGGCGGGCGATCAGACCGGCGGCGACGACCCGGGCGGCACCCTCGGCGAAGACGCCGGCCTTGGGCGTGCCCTGCCGGGCGCAATCCCCCACCGAGTACACGCCGGGGAAGGGCGTCTCCAGAGTCTTCGGGTTGACCGGCACAAACCCCTCGGAAACGAGGCCGGACTCCTCCAGTAGACGGGGCGCGCGGATCGTCGGCACCCCGAGCAGGAGGTCGTACGGCAACTCCTGGCCGTCATCGAGGCTCGCGACGCGACGACCGGCGTCCACTCGGCGCAGCACCCGCTCGGGCACGAACCGGATGCCCCTTTCCGCGAAGGCGGCAAGCAGCGCGCGCGACATCTCCGGGGACGGGGGCACCGGGGCCTTGAAGGGTAGCACGAGCGTGATCTCGCTCCCGGCCCGGAGCCCGCGTTGCGTCAGATGGTCGTGCATCATCAACGCCGCCTCGCTTGGCGCGGGCGGACACTTGAACGGAGCGCTCGCCACCGCGATGAGTACCCGCCCGCCCTTGAACTGCGCCAGCATTCCGCCGAGCCGGACCGCCCCGGGGACCGAGTAGAACTCAGTCGCCTCGGCCAACCCGGGCGTCGCGGCCAGGTCGTAATCCGCGCCGAGCGCCACCACCACGTGATCCCCGGTGTGCACGCCCTGGTCCGTCACCACCCGCCGTGCGACGGGATCGAAGGACACGATGGACTCCTGCAGGAAGCGCACCCCGGGCTTGAGCACCCGGCGGTACGGCAGTCGCACGTCCTCGAGCGCCGCCTTGCCGAACAGCACATCGAGCTTCGAGTAGCCGAAGGTGAACGCGTCAGCCCGGTCGATCAGGGTGACGTCAACGTCCGCGCCGAGGGCCGCGGACAGGGTAGAGCACAATTCGAGGCCGCCGAAACCGGCGCCGAGGACCAGAATACGAGGGGGCATAGGGGAAAGCGGGAACCGCGGGCAGGAGCAACGCTCGCGTCAGGTCGGGGGCCTGCACCTTTGCCTCTGGCCGGCCCGCCGGCTGCGCGATTGGCTCGAATTGAGCCACTACTGGACTCGCCTGAAGGCGAGGCGGAAGCCGAGGCCATCGTAAAGGTCATCCGGGGCGATTTTGAATCGCTGCGAGGACCGGGAGTTCCCGGCATCGCCGCTCCAACCGCCTCCGCGGTAGACGCGGAACGAGCCCGACGCTGGGCCCGCGGGGTCAACCACCCGACCGCCTGGCAGATGGTCCTGAAACCAGTCGTGGCACCATTCCATCACGTTTCCGTGCATATCGTGCAGTCCCCAGGCGTTGGGCTGCTTGCTCGCGACCGGATGGGTCTTCAACCCGCTGTTGAGGTCATACCACGCCATCGCTTCCAGTTTCCCGGCGTAGTCCCCGGTGGTGCCCGCCCGGCAGGCATACTCCCACTGCGCCTCCGTCGGCAGCGTGAATGCGAAACCCACCGGCAGCTTGCCGGCCGCCCGGGCGCGCTCGGTCAGCCTCCGACAAAAGGTAATCGCGTCGTCCCAGGAAACGTTTTCGACGGGCTGGTCGCCACCCCGGAAGCGGGAAGGATTACCCCGCATCACGGCCTGCCACTGAGCCTGGGTCACCTCCGTCTTGCCGAGGGCAAAGTCCCGCAGCGTCACCTGAGTCAGCGGGCGCTCGTCGGTGTGGCCCTGCTCGCTGCCCATTTGGAAGGTGCCGCCCCGGATCGGGACCAGTTCCAAT
>JBILWD010000110.1:0-10608 GCA_044370095.1 Opitutaceae bacterium
CCTCGTTGATCTGGACCACCAGTTCCAGCCGCTCCCCGCCGGGGTAGTTGAACTTGACCTGATCCTGAGGGATTTCGACGTCCAAGAAGCCGAGCTCGCGGTAGAGGTCGCGCAGCTTATCGAGGTCATCCTCGAACTGATCGTCCTTGAACCGACCCGAGCCGGTGAGCCAAGAGAATACCCACCATTTCTTGGTCTCCATCGCGCCGCGCAACTTGCGGGTGGTCACTGACTTATTGCCCACGAATTTGATGTCCGCGATTTTGACCTTCTCACCTTCCTTGATCTTGAAGATCACGGTCCCGAAACCACCCACCCGGTCGCGGTCCACGGTGTAATTGATTGAGACCTGGTTGTAGCCGGCCTTCTGGTAATATTCCCGGAGCTTTTCGGCGTCCTCCTTGATCTGCCGCTCGTCGAGGGCCTGGTTCGGTTTGACCTTAACCTCCTTCTCGAGGCGGGTGGACTTCATCTTGACGTTCCCCTCGAAGCGCACCGCCAAGACGCGGAACTTGGGGGTGACCTCGACGACGAGGTTGAAGGTCTGGGCATCCACCTGCTCCTGCTTAACCTCGATGAACTCGAACAGGCCGGTGCGGTAGAGGGAGCGGATGTCGCGGTCGAGGATGACCTCGTCGAACTCGCCGCCCTCGCGGATCTGCATATTGGCGCGGACCACCTGCTCGTTCACGTTGGCGGTACCGACGAATTTGATCGCGAGGGTCCCGACCTTGAAGGCGGGGGCCTGCAACTGCCGCTGGGTCGGCGGGGCGGCCAACTGGGCCGCGGCCGGCGTCAGCCCGGCCAAGACGCAGAGCAGCAAAGGGATAAAACCGCGAAGGAACCCGCTAAAGGGGTTACTGGTGAAAGTTTTCAAAGCGTGTGATGTCCCTCAGGAACGTAAGCTTCAGTTCTCCTACCGGTCCATTTCGCTGCTTTGCAACGATTAACTCGGCCGAATCCGCCGCCACTTGGAATTTCTCGTCCGCGTCCTTCGGGCGGGCGAGCATAAGCACCACGTCGGCGTCCTGTTCGATCGAGCCGGATTCACGGAGGTCGGAGAGTTTGGGGGTGCGGTTGTCCTTCTCGGAGGCGCGGTTCAGCTGGGATAGTACCAGCACCGGCACCTCAAGTTCCTTCGCGAGCGCTTTTAATCCACGGGACGCCTCGGCCACCTGCTGCTCCCGGGGAACCCGCGGGTCGGTGGGGCTGAGTAGCTGAAGGTAATCCACCACGATGAACCCTAGGGCGGCCCGTGCGTGGAGACGCCGCGCTTTGGCCCGCAACTGCATAATGGACAACGCGCTCGAGTCGTCGATGAAGATGGGGGCCTTCGAAAATTCGTCCGCCGCGGCGACTAGGCGGTTCTGCTCGTCGCCGTTCTTCGACAAAAGGCCGTCCCGCAGCAGCTTCATATTCACCCGGGCGCGGGAGCAGAGCATACGCAAGGCGAGCTGCGAGGCGCCCATTTCGAGGGAGAAGACCAGGACCGGCGCGGGGGTCTGGCCGGCCTTACGCGGCATCGCGGCAGCTTCGGCGAAATTGAGGGCGAGGGACGTCTTGCCCATCGACGGCCGGGCCGCGAGCACGATCATATCGTTGCGCTGGAACCCCCAGAGGAGCGCGTCAAGGTCCTTGAAGCCGGAGGAGACGCCCGTGAGCTCCCCCTTTTTCATCATCATCCGGGTGATGACGTTCATCGCCTCCCGGGTGGGCTCCCGCATCTGTTTGGCGCTTTCGCTCACCCGGCTCTGGGTGACGCTGAAGAGCTTCTGTTCGACCTGATCGACGAACTCCTCGATCCCGCCGGTGAAGCCGTAGCAGTCCTCGATGGCCCCCGTGGCGGAACGGATGAGGTCGCGCAACAGAGCCTGCTCGCGGACCTTATCGATGAAATACTCCGCCTGGGCGGTGGTCGGAATCCGACTGCTGACCTGGGTCAGGAAGGCATAGCCACCGATCTGATCGAGCTTCTTGGCCGTCTTTAGCTCCTCCGCGACAATCGCGACATCGATCGGGGCCTGCCGGTTATACAGTTCGAGCAGACAGTCAAAGACCACCCCGTGCTTCGGGTCGTAGAAGGAACGGGGCTCGATCTTGGCCTCGAGGCAGCGGGCGACGATGTCCGCGCCGTCGAGGAGGCAACACGAGAGGAGATGCTCCTCGGCCTCCAGACTGTGCGGCAGCACGCGTCCGGCGGCTGCCGGGCGATTGGGCGGGGAGTTCTCGCTGGGGGGCATGGGGCGAGCAGTGCGGGAAGAAGCGGGCCCAAGGCGCCGCGGCAATCCCTCCTTGCTCACAATCCGTTCACGGCAAGACGAAGGCCGCGTCCTCCAGAAGGGGGACGCGGCCCTAGGTGCCGGAGCGGCCGGCGGTTAGGCCGAAGCCTCCTTGCGCTGGCGATCGGAACGCTTCTCCGTCTTCTCGCCCGCGGGCTCGGCGACCGGAGCAGCCGTTTCGATGGGGTTCTCGGAGACCACGTCGAACGACAGGTCCACCGAGACATCCGCGTGCAGGCGGATCTTCACCGTGTGCTGACCGATGGTCTTGACCGGGTTAAAGAGGTGAACCTTCTTCCGATCGAGAGTGAAGCCGGCGGCGGCCAGCTTCTCTTGGACATCCTGGGCCGTGATGGCACCGAACATCCGACCGCCTTCACCCGTCTTCACCACGAAGGCCAGCGAGGTCTTCTCGAGCTTGCGCGCGAGGTCCTGGGCGCCGGAGAGCTCCGCCTGCTCGCGCTCGGCCCGGCGCTTTTTGAGGGCGTCGACCTGCTTGCGATTGGCGGTGGTCAGCGACACCGCGATCTTGCGGGGCAGCAGATAATTGCGGGCGTAGCCAGCGCGGACTTTGACTTGGTCGCCTTCGCCGCCGAGACCGTCGACGGGTTTGACGAGGAGCACTTCTTTGGAGGCCATATGCGTGGTGGGATGAGGTTGGGACTGGATTTGGTTTCGTGGCGGGGTTCACCGCCGACGGACCCGGGAGCGGGTCCGCACCGATGCTGAGGAAAGGAGGACGTTCAGAAAGGAACGTCCTCGTCGAGGTTCTCCGTCGTCGCCGGCTTCGTGGAGGAAGCCCGCGGCGGCGGCGAAAAGCGTTCGGGGGAGGCGGCCGCGGGGGCATCGCCAGCGCCGCCGGGAGCGCCTCCGCCCCGGCCATCACCCAAGAATTGGAATTGCTCCAGCACGACCTTCATCCGGCTGCGCTTTTCCTTGGTGTTCTTGTCTTCCCACTGGTCGAGCTTGAGGCGGCCTTCGACGTACAGGGGGCGGCCCTTGGTGCAGTATTTGGCGATGGTCTCGCCCTGCTTGCCCCACGCCTCAACGTCAACGTAGATGACCTCCTCGCGGCTCTCCCCGGACTCCATCTTGAACTGCCGGTTGATCGCGAGGGCGAACTGGCAGATCGGGGTGCCTTTGGGGGTGACGCGCAACTCGGGGTCGCGGGTCAGGTTCCCCATCAGCAGGACCTTGTTGAGGGCGGGCATGGCGGAGACGCCTCAGGCGTTCTGGATGAACGTGCGGTAGACGCTGCCGTTCAGGCGCAGCTTCTCGCGCAGCGCGGCCGGCGCCTCGGCGGGACCGGAGAAGTCGATGTGCACGTAGTGGGCGCCCGTGAACTTGCGGTCGGTCACGCGGACAAAGTCCTTGCGACCGATGTTCTCGACGGTGGCGACCTCACCCTTGACCTCGGTGATGACCTTCTTGATGCCGTCGACGATCTGGTCGACGGTCTCCTCCTTGCCCCGGTTATCGAGGATGAAGGAAGCGTGGTAGCTGCGGTGGGACGGGTTCATTTGGGATCTCGGCGGTTGAGTTGGTTCATAGCGGCGTCGGCGCCCCGGGTGAGCAGGAGGTCGAGGCCTTGAAGGAAATGCGGAAGACGTTGGGAAACGAGGATGGATTGGTCGGGAGAGAAGGTTCCGAGGACGAAGTCGGTCAGTTCCATCGCCGCCGGCTCACGGGGGCCGATCCCTAGGCGGTAGCGCACAAAGGGTCCGTCCAGATGCTGGACGAGGCTAGCTACCCCATTGTGGCCGGCGGAGCCGCCCGCGACCGAAACCTTGATGAGGCCGAGGTCGAGGCTGAGGTCGTCGTACACGGCCACGATCTGCGCGGCGGGAATCTGGTGGTAGCGGGCCAGGGGGCCGACGGACTCGCCGCTGGCGTTCATAAACGTCTGCGGTTTGACCAGCCAGCAAGCTGGGGCGCCGGGACGATCCCAGCGGGCGACCTCCGCGCGAAATTGCGGTGCGGGGCGCCATTCCAGCCGTTCCCGGGCGGCAAGGGCATCGAGCACCTGCCAACCTAGGTTGTGCCGGGTATCGCGGTATTCGCGGCCCGGATTGCCCAGGCCGACGACGAGCGAGTGGAACATAACTCAAAGAACTTCGAACCAAGCGGCCGGCCCCGGCAGGGGGACGGCCGCGAACCTGCGGCAGGATTACTTCTTGGCCGGAGCGGCGGCCGGCTTGGCCCCCGCGGCGGGGGCGGCGGCCTTCGCGCCAGCGGCGGCCGGAGCGGCTGCCTTGGCATCGCCACCCGCGGCCGGAGCGGCCGCCGCGGCGGCACCCTCGGCGGGCGCGGCGGCGGCGCCTTCGGCCGGAGCAGCCGTGGCGGCAACGGCCTGCACCACTTCGGCGACCGGCTCGACGCAGGCGACCACGGGCTGACCCTTGGAATCGAGGAAATCCACCCCGGGGATCGCCTTCAGGCTACCCACCTTGATCGTCTCACCGACCTTGAGCTCCGTGACGTCAACCACGATCGCCTCAGGCAGATCCTTCGGGAGCACGCGGATCCGGAGGGCGGGGGTCGCCATTTCCAACACGCCGCTCTGGTTCTTCACGCCAAAGGACTCGCCGCTCAAAAGCACCGGCACGCGGATCTCGAACTTTTCGTCCGCCTTGACCTCCTGCAGATCGATGTGGAGGTACTTGTCCGTGATCGGATCCCGCTGGACCTCCTGCAGAAAGGAGATGACCGGCGCCGACTGGTCGCCGCGCTGGAGATCAACCAAGACGGCGCGACCGCCGACGGCCTTCAGCAGGCGCACGAACTCGGGGGCGTCGATCGAGAGCGACTCGGGCTTGGTGTGCTTTCCGTAAAGGACCGCGGGAACCCGCTGGGCTTTGCGGAGACGACGGGAGGCGCTGCGGCCGGTTTGGGCGCGAGCGGCGACGTTGAGTTTGAACTTTTGGCTCATAATTTCGTTCCACCTGTCACCCCGACCATCGGGGGCAGGCGTAATGGAAAAGGGGACGAGGCAAAGCCTGGCTTTGTCCGAACGCAATCAAATCTTTCCGTGACCCCGATTCCCGGGCTAGCACCGGCCCCGCGCGCCCTCGGACCCGCATTTGCTTTTGACCCGCCCGGGCCCTTCGGTTCGGCTGGCCCTTTTCCCCGCCACGCTATGTCCGCCCAGCCCACCCTGATCTACACCCAGACCGACGAGGCCCCTGCCCTGGCCACGTTTTCGCTCCTGCCCATCGTCCAGGCCTTCGTGCGGCCGGCGGGAATTGCCGTGGAAACGCGGGACATCTCCCTCGCCGGACGCATCCTCGCCGCCTTCGCCGACCGTCTGCCCGAGGGGCAGCGGCAGGCCGATCATCTGGCCGAACTAGGCGCCCTCACCCTGCGCCCGGAGGCCAACATCATTAAGCTGCCCAACATCAGCGCCTCGGTGCCCCAACTGAAGGAGGCGATCGCCGAGTTGCAGGGGCAGGGCTTCGCCCTCCCCGACTACCCCGAGACCCCGTCGACTGACGCCGAGCGCGACGTCAAGGCCCGCTACGACAAGGTGAAGGGGAGTGCCGTGAATCCGGTGCTGCGCGAGGGCAACTCGGACCGCCGGGCGCCCAAGGCGGTCAAGGACTACGCCCGCGCCCACCCGCACAGTATGGGCGCGTGGAGCGGCGCCTCGCGGACGCGCGTCGCGACGATGGGACAACACGATTTCTTCCGCAACGAGCGCTCCGTGACCTTGGCGGCCGCAACCACCGCGCGGATCGAGTTCGCGTCCGCCGACGGTGCGACGCGGGTGTTGCTGCCGAAGCTTGCGCTGAAGGCGGGGGAAATTCTCGACGGGACCTTCATCAGCGTGCGCGCCCTCCGGGAGTTCTATGCAGCCCAACTGGAGCGCGCCCGCAAGGAGGGCGTCCTGTTCTCGTTGCACCTCAAGGCCACGATGATGAAGGTCTCCGACCCGATCTTGTTCGGGTACGCGGTGCAGGCCTACTTTGCGGACTTCTGCACCCGGCACGCGCCGACCCTCGCCCAACTGGGCGTGGATTGGAACAACGGGCTCGGTGACCTGATGGAGAAGCTGCCGCGCCTACCCGCCGCGGAGCGCACGGCCTTGGAGACAGACCTCAAGGCCGCCCTCGCGGCCGGGCCCGCCCTGGCGATGGTCAATTCGGACGAGGGCATCACCAACCTCCACGTGCCGAGCGACGTGATTATCGATGCCTCGATGCCCGCGATGATCCGCGCCGGCGGCAAGATGTACGATGCCCAAGGCAAGCTGCAGGACACCCTCGCGGTGATCCCGGATAGCTCCTACGCCGGCGTCTACGAGGCCACCATCGACTTCTGTCGTACCCACGGCGCCTTTGACCCCCGGACAATGGGCACGGTGCCCAACGTCGGGCTAATGGCGCAAGCCGCTGAGGAATACGGCTCCCACAACAAAACCTTCGTCGCCCCAAGCGCAGGCGAGATTCGCGTGGTGGACGAACAGGGCCGCGTGCTTCTGGCCCACCGCGTCGAAGCGGGGGATATCTGGCGCGCCTGCCAGACCAAGGACGCGGCCGTGCAAGACTGGGTGAAGCTGGCCGTCAACCGCGCCCGCCTCAGCGCCACGCCGGCCATCTTCTGGCTGGACGAGGCCCGCGCCCACGATGCCCAGCTGATCGCGAAGGTCCGCGCCGCCCTCGCGCAACTGGACACGGCCGGGCTCGACCTGCGCATCCTCGCCCCCGCCGCCGCCTGCCGCGCCACCCTCGAGCGCCTCCGCGCCGGGCAGGACACCATTTCGGTCACCGGCAATGTGCTCCGCGACTACCTGACGGACCTCTTCCCGATCCTTGAGGTCGGCACCAGTGCGAAGATGCTTTCGATCGTACCGTTGATGAAGGGCGGCGGCCTGTTTGAGACTGGCGCCGGGGGCTCCGCGCCGAAACACGTCGAACAGTTCCTCCAGGAGGGCTACCTGCGCTGGGACTCGCTGGGCGAGTTCTTCGCACTGGCCGCCTCGCTCGAGCACTTGGCCCAAGTCTTTAACCACGCGCCCGCGCGGGTCCTCGCGGATACCCTAGATCAGGCGACGGGCAAGTTCCTGGAGCTCGATCGTTCCCCGGGCCGCAAGCTGGGCACCACGGACAATCGCGGGAGCCATTTCTATCTGGCTCTCTATTGGGCGCAGGCGCTGGCCGCGCAGACCCGCGATGCCGCGCTCCAGGCTAAATTCGCGCCGATCGCCGCCCGGCTCACCGAGCAGGAGAAGGTGATCACCCAGGACCTCCTGGCCGCGCAGGGCCGCCCGATGGATGTGGGTGGCTACTATCGTCCGGATCCCGCGAAGGCCGCGGCTGCCCTCCGTCCCAGCGCGACCTTCAACACGATCCTAGCCGCCCTCGGTTGAGGCCGGATCCGCGCTCCCCGGATCCGGCTGACGTCACACCCGGAGTCCGGGGTTTTGCCGCGCGTAGACTCCCACCCAATCCTGCCAGGCGGCGATCAATCGCCGGGTGCCGGGGCCGGGGGCGTCCGGCCACTCTTGGCCGTCAATTGCCGCCACGGGCGCGACGTCCTTGGTGGTCGAGAGCAGCATCGCCTCGGAGAATCGATCTAGCTCGGCCGGAAGGATGGAGCGCTCCTCCACGGCAAAGCCAGCGGCTGGAGCCACCTGCGTGAGCAAGAGTGAGCGGGTGATCCCGGCGAGCAGGCCATCCTCTAGGCGCGGAGTGACCAACCGTGTTCCTTCGACCAGAACCAAGGAAGCGGCGGAGACCTCGGTCAGATAGCCGGCCTGATTGAGGAAGAGCGCGTCGTCGGCGCCGCGGCGGCGGGCCTCCCCCATCCCGAGCAGGTTGTTCAGGTAATTGCCGGTCTTCCAAGCGGGGTTGAGGCAATCGGCGGGGTTGCGGCGCAGCGCGAGGGGAATCGCCAGCCGCAGCGCCCGAGAAACGGGCGCCGGGGCGCGTTGCACCAGCAGCGTCCAGTCCGGGCGGTCCGCGAGGCCGGGATCCAGCCCGATGGGCCCGGCCCCGCGGGTGACCTGCAGGCGCACATAGAGCTCACCCGACTCGCCCGTCCGGGTGCGGAACGCCGCCGCGGTACGGGTGATCTCCTCCCGGCCTTGGCCGGGCGTCAGCGGCAAAGCCAGATGCAGGGCAGCCGCCGAGCGCTCCAACCGCGTCCAATGCTCCCCGAAGGCGAACAGCACGCCCGCGTGGGTGCGCCAAACCTCGTACACCGCATCGCCATAGAGGTAGCCCCGGTTCAGGGGCGGGACCGCGGGCTCGTCGGCGGGGTGCAGTCGACCGTTGCTATTGGCTTGTATATAGCGCGTCTCGCTCATGTCCGGACAAGGCTTTGGGCGGCAATAAGAGGTAACTCTCTTCCCGGCCGGCGACGGTCCAAAATGAAAAAGCCCCCGCAGAGGCGGGGGCGGAGCGACCACGGTCGCCGATCAGGAGGCGGTCCGGGACTTCACCAGTCCGAACGCCTTCTTGATCAGCTGAATCGTGGGGAGGGATAAACCAGTGGCGGCCTTGATCTGATTGCCGGTCTGGCCCGCCTCAGCCAACTGCTTGACCTGATTGCGCAGCTCATCGGTCACGACGCTCCGCTTGCGCTTGCCCTTGGGCTTGACCGCGCCCTTCGGGCGACCGCCCTTACGCGCCGGGCGGGCGCCGCTGGCGGAGGCCTTCACCACCGCGTCCGCGAACGCCTGCGCCGAATCAAAGCCGAACTGGGCCGGCAAGGCAGCCAGTTCGCCTTCGATCGTCTTCTCGAGGCTGGCGAGACGAACCCGCGCGGCCTGCAATTCCTTCAACTTTTTGGAGAACATACACCCCAATAATCTGAGGCAATGGGGCGTATATCAAGTTCTATTTTGGCCCGAAATAACGCTATAGAAATCAGATGGTCATCGCGTGATAACCCCCGTCCACGATGAGTTCGGAACCGGTGACAAAGCCGCCGGCCCGCTCGCTGGCCAGGAGCAGCGTCGCGCCGATCAGTTCGCGGGCCTCGCCGAAGCGCTTCATCGGGGTATGCCCGAGGATGCTGGCCACGCGGTCCGGCGAGAGGATCTTGCGGTTCTGCTCGGCGGGGAAGAAGCCCGGCACCAACGTGTTGACGCGGATCCGCTGCGGCGCCCACTCGCGGGCGAGGTTCTTCGAGAGGTTGTGCACCGCCGCCTTGGAGGCGGAATAGGTGAACACGCGGGACAGCGGCACCACGGCGCTCATCGAGCCTAGGTTGATAATACTGCCCCCCTGGCCGCGTTCGACCAGATAGCGGCCGAACACCTGGCAGCCGAGGAACACCCCCTTCACATTAACGCGCATGATGCGGTCAAACTCGTCCTCGGAGATGTCGAGGAAGGGCGTCGCCGAGTTCACCCCAGCGCCATTGACGACAATATCAATCCCCCCGGAGCGCTCGCGCACCGTCGCCAGCAGGGCCTCGAGCGAGGCCTTTTCCGAGGCTTCCGCGGCGAGGAAGTAGCCGCGGCCACCGGCGGCGTGGATCCGCTCTAGGCGCGGGGCCGCCTTCTCTGCCTGCCGTCCGACCAGAACGACCTCTGCCCCGGCTCCGGCGAGGCCCTCGGCCATCGCACCGCACAGTTCACCGGTGCCCCCGATGACGACAGCCACCTTACCGGTGAGCGCATAGAGTGAAGCGAGAAATTCCGCGGAGGTGGTCATAGGAGGAGTAAAAAACGGAGGCAAAGCCCGCGCGGCGGACAAGGCAACGGCAAACCCGGCGGCGCATCCGGCTTGCCGGACCCTGCGCTCCACGGGTATGCCCAAGGCATGCCGCATCTGCCGCTCGAGGACAATTGCCAAGACGTGATCGCCAAGGCCCAGCGCGGCCTCGGGATCAGCGACGCCGATCTGGCCCGCCGCGCCGAGGTGAGCCTCGAGGACCTTCAAGCCCTCCAGGCAGGCCAAGCCAAGGACGCGGTGCTCCGGCGCGTGGCGCGCCACCTCGGGCTGTCCCCAGATGCCCTGGAGGCGCTGGCGCACCAGCGCTGGTACCCGCGGATCCCCGACTTCCCGATCGCCTTTGCCGCCTTTAGCACCCGGCACGGTGAGATGTTGGTTAATAGCTATCTGATCTGGGATCCCCGGGCGAAGATCGCCGCGGCGTTCGACACGGGTGCCGACTGTACCGCGATGCTCGATATCATCGCCACCGAGGGTCTGCGGCTGCGTTATATCTTCCTAACCCACACGCACCCGGACCATGTCGCGGACCTGCCGCGACTGGCCGAGGCCACCGGGGCGGAAGTCTGGAGCAGTGAACTGGAGCCGGTGGCGCACCCCGGCGCGCGCACCTTTCCGGAGAACGCCCACTTCCACGTCGGTGCGTTGGC
>JBILWD010000358.1:0-3458 GCA_044370095.1 Opitutaceae bacterium
GTGGCCGAGGAAAACCAATCCCGGCCCCAGACGAGGATCGCTCCGCGGAATCGTGCGCGGCCGGCAAGCACCGGGGCGGCACGCCCCGGCTACATCGAGCCGCTGCCGAGCCAGCCCAAAGTTCGGTCCGAGACGGAACGGCTTGGTGTAGCTGGGGGACGCCGCCCCGGCACACGCAGACTCCGATCACATTCACGACAGGGCGTTACGCTTTCGCTCGCCAGCAAACCTCTCTGCGGGGCTGGCGCGGCCTCACCGAAGGTAAACCGAGCCGCCGGTGAGGTGCCGCGCTGCGGCGGAAAGGGCACAAAAAAAGGCCCGGGACGTTAGTCCCGGGCCCGGAAAGCCAGCCGACCAGCGCCTTACGGCAGCTCGTAGACCTCGATGAGGGCGATGCCCGTCGCCGCACCCGGACCCGTCACCTGAGCCGTGTAGTTGCCCGGGGCTAGGGTCAGGATCACCGCGGAATCGTTGGCCGCGAGGCCGAACGCACCCACCGAGGCGGAGGACGTCGCGATGGCGTCGCGGTCGACGGAGGTCGTCCAGTTGGTGTTCTGCGCCACCGTGGTCGAGCCACTCAGGAGCTGCAGGGTGGGCTGCGCGAGCACGCCAGCCACGCCGAACTGCGCGAGGCCCGGTCCAACGCCCCGGACGAGAACCCGCTTGGCGGCACCCGGGGGCACCACGAAACCAGCAATGAGGGTATTGTCCCCCGCGCCGGCGCTCGCGCGCGTCGCGATGTTCAGGAGCTTCTGGCCGGGGCTGGCCCCGGAGAGGTCGTACACCTCGATCAGGGCGATGCCGGCGGCGTTGTTGGTTCCGCTCACCACGGCCGTGTAGGCGCCCGGCGCGAGGGTGGTCAGGAGGGCCGCATCGGCCCCGGAGGCTCCCAACGCGAAGGCACCTGCCCGCGCACCCGCCGCGTCAATCGCCGCCCGGTCGGCCGCGATCCCGGCGTTGACGCCGAGCGAGGCCTGATCGGAGCTGCGCACCAGTTCCAGGCGCGGGGAGGCCAGGGAACCCGGCAGACCAAAGACGGAGCCCAGCGTCGGACCCACGGCGCGGATCAGCACCGGCTTGGCGGAGTCGCCCGAGATGACGAAGCCGGCGATGGCCACGCCCTCCCCGGAGGAAACCCGCGCGCGGGACGAGATGTTCACCAACCGCTGCGCCGCCACCGCGGCCTCGCTGCCACCGATGAAGGAAGCGGTAATCACGCCGGTCGAGGTGCCCGTGACCAAGCCCGTCGCCGCGTTGATGGTCGCAGAGATGACCGAGCGGGTCGTAAGCACGCTGACCTGACCGACGCCCGTGACCGTGCCGACACCGCCATCGCTGACGGAGCCCGACTGGACCAACGCGAAGGCCTGACCGGCGGGACCCGCAATCACGTGGGCGACGGCCGCCCCGGCTGTGGCGCCAGACTGGTAGTAGCCCGCGACGCCTTGGGTGGCGCCGACGTCCGTGGCGCGGTTACCGGCAAAAGTGCCGGTCAATCCACCCGAGGCCGCACCCGTGACCGATCCATCCGTGCCGATCGTGCCGGAGACCGTGACCACGGCCTGCAGCAGGCCGAAGGAATTCTGGCTGAACGCGAACGCACCGGAATCGGTCACGTTGAAGTTCAGGTTCATCAACGGCGCGGTGCCCGGGTAACCAAGGAAGACCGCAGTGTTGTCGGGCCGCACCAGGACGGCGAACCCGCCCGAGCCGCCGCCAAAGGCACCAAAGTAGGTACCGGCGTAGCTGCGGGTGAGCACCCGGATCGCGGCTGCCCGCGAGGTGACGGAGCCCGCGCTATTGGTGATGACGACGTCGTAGGAGCCGGACTCACCCGCCACGTAGGCGGCGGCGGTCGCGCCCGCGATGGCCGCGCCGTTCCGGCGCCACTGGAAGGTGGGGCTCGGCGCGGCGGACACCCCCACGGTGAGGGCGGCGGACCCGCCCGCGGGCACCACCTGCGGGGCAGGCTGGGCCGAGATCACCGGGGCCTGCGGGGCGCTGACGACCGCGAGGGTCGCGACGGAGCTCGTCGTCGTGCCGCGGCCGTTGGCCACGAGCACATCGTAGAAGCCGGCATCGCCCGCGGAAACGTTGCTCAGGGTGAGCGTGGCGGCGGTGGCGCCACCGATGTTCAGGCCATTGCGGCGCCACTGGTAGTTGAAGGACGAACCACCCGTGGCAGACACCGTGAACGTCGCCGATGCGCCGACAAACGCGACCTGCGGCCGGGGCTGCTGGGTGAGCTCCGGCACGGTGGTAACGACCACGTTGGCCGGAGTAGAGGTCACCGTGCCAACCGAGTTGGTCACCTGCACCGTGTAGCTACCGGCCGCGGAGGCTTGGACGCCGCTCAGGGTCAGGGTCGCACCCACCGCGCCGCTCAGGGCCGCGCCGTTGCGGCTCCACTGGTAGGCCAGCGGCTCGGTGCCGGTGGCGGCCACGCTCAGGGCGAGCGTGCCACCGAGGTCCACCACCGCCGCCTGCGGCTGCGTGGCGATCGCCGGGGCCGTGACCGCCGGTTGGATCGTGAGGGTGAAGGTCTGGGTCGTCACCGCCGGGTTGGTCGCCGTGACCGTCAGGGTGAGCGGGGAACCGGTCGTGTCCGGCGGGGTACCGGAGAGCACGCCCGTCGTGGCGTTGAGCGAGGCCCACGCCGGCAGGCCGGCGATGGCGAAGGTCGGCACCGGGTCGCCGGTGGCGGTGAAGGTGAACGACCCCGCCGTCCCGGCGCGGAAGGTGGCCGCCGCGGCGCTCGTGATGGTGGGCGCAGTGCCGACCGTGAGGGTGACCGGGTTGGAGGTGGCGTTCGGGCTGATCAGGTTGCTGACCACCACCTGGAACTGGTCGCCCGTCATCGTGGCGGCGGCGTTGGTGATGCGCAGCGTCGCGGTACCCACGCCGCTGTAGGTGGCATCGTTGGTCAGGATCGGCACATAGCCGGTGCTGCCGACCGGGAGGCGGTACCAGGTGAACACCGAGGGCACCGGCGTGCCGGTCGCCGCCACCGTGAAGGTCGCCGAGCCGCCGACCGGGGTCACCGCCGCGACCGGCTGGGTCGTGATGGTGGGCGCGCCGACGTTGCCGGTGCGCTTGATCACGTGGTTGCGGGTGTCGGTGATGAAGATCGTGCCCTGGGAGTCCACCGCCACACCGAAGGGCTGGTTGAAGCGGGCCGCGCTGCCGAGGCCGTCGGCGGAACCGGCGGTGCCGGCAGTCCCCGCGAGGGTCGAAACGGTGCCCGTCGAGGTGATACGGCGCAGGGTGTGGCTGTTGGTGTCGGCCACGTAGACATTGCCGCCCGAGTCGACCGCAAGCGCAGAGGGCTGGTTAAAGCGGGCCACCGCACCCGTGCCGTCGGCGCTACCCGAGGTCCCACCGGTGCCGGCGAGGGTCGAGACGTTCGAGGAGAAATCGATCTTGCGGATGGTGTGGTTGAAGGAGTCAGCCACGTAGAT
>JBILWD010000359.1:0-3450 GCA_044370095.1 Opitutaceae bacterium
CGTGGCTTCCCCGGGGGGCGGACTCACTTCTTCCACACTTGGCTTTCGGCCGTGATCTTCACGTCCCACGGCTGGGGTGGCAGCGGGGTGTAGATCGGGTCCTGGTCGCGCGTGGGGAAACCGGCAGGGGGGGCGCTCAGCCGTGTCCGCGCCGCCACCGCGGCCGGGTCCGGGCTAGCGATGAGGTTATTCTCCTCCGCGGGATCGGCGATTAGGTCGTACAGCGCCGTTGCCTGGCGCCGGATGTCGACGTGCAGCTTGAAGCGTTCGTCGCGGATCACGCGGTCGCGGAAGACGTAGGCGTTCTGCACGCCGTCGCGGGTGAGCCGCGCGTCGTTTTTCCCGCCCATCGCGAGGATCCAAGAATGGGGCGAGCGATTCTCGCGGCCCAGGAGCGCGGCGACTGACGCGCGGCCGTCGTAGGTGTAACCCGGCTGGGGCCGCGTTCCCGCGAGCTCCGCGAAGGTCGGCAGGAAGTCCGCGATGGTGAGGAGCGCCGGGCTGGTCTTGCCCGCGGCCACCCGGCCGGGACCGTTCACGATCAGCGGCACGCAGATGCCGGGCTCGCTGGTGTTGGACTTGCCGCCCTTCACTTTCCGCCCGAGCCGCGTCCCGGTGATGTTGCCGACCGTACCGTTGTCCGTGGTGACGACCACCAGCGTGTCCTGGCGCAGGCCGAGCTCGTCGAGCGCGGCGACGAGGCGGCCGACTAATTGGTCCGCGTAGCGTACCATCGCCCGGTGGCGTTCGAGGTTGCCCGTGACGCTGGGCTCGGCGGGCGTGGTGGTGAAGGGCGTGTGCGGGAGGCACATCGGGTAGTAGAGGAACATCGGCTCGTTCCGGTGCGCCCGGAGGAAATCGATCAGGAAATCGGTGAAGACGTCGTCCCCGAACTTGCCGCGCCAGGTGGAACTGCCTTCCGGGGTGTGGATGTAGGGGTCCCAGTAGCGTTCATCGCTCGCCGCGTCCTCGCCCTGGCCTCCGGTCCACATCCGGTAGGCCTCGAAGCCGAGGTCGCTCATCGCCGCGGGTTGAACCCGGAAATCATTGATCTGCCACTTGCCCGCCACTGCCGTCCGGTAGCCGGCGTCGCGCAGGACACGCGCGATGGACGGGTTGCGGTTCCAGTCGTAGTGGGCGCCGCCGCCCCAGCGCGGGACGTCCCAGTGGTTCACCCAGCCGTGCCGGAACGGGTACTGCCCCGTGAGGAACGAAAGCCGGGTGGGGGTGCACTGCGGCATCACGTAGAAGTTCTCGAAACGCGTGCCGCCGGCGGCGAGGGCGTCGAGGTTGGGCGTGCGGATGTCCTCGGCGCCGTAGGCCGAGACCCATTCCTTGCCGAGGTCGTCGAGCAGGATGAAGAGCACGTTCGGCCGCGGGTCGCGGCGGCTCTCCGCCGCCGGCAGTACGGCGGCGGCTCCGAAGGAGCAGGCGATCGCCAGGCAGGCAAGCAGGCGGCGAGTGAGCGGGGGGGCGGGGCGACGCATGGCGGTTGGGGCGGGTACCGGAGACGAGATGTTGGCGGGTTCGACTGCGTCGCAACGGGTCCGCCGTTGCAACAGTGCAGCGGGCGCTTAGGCGCGCCCCCTCGGCCCCGGCTTCTCTAGCCCGCCCCGACGATTGACGCGGGCGGATCGCCCCCGCCACGCTGCGCGGATGCTGCGACTGCTTTTCCTCTCCCTGCTGGGTCCCCTCACCGCCAGCGCCGCCGCGCTTCCGCCGGAACAGGAGGCGTTCTGGCGGGCGCTGCGTGGACTCTGCGGCCAAGCGTTCGCGGGCAAGGTCGCCGAGAGCACCAGCGCGACCGACGCCGCCTTCGCGGGCCAGACGCTCGTGATGCACGTGCGGGCCTGCGGGGAGGACGAGATCCGGATCCCGTTCCACGTCGGCGAAAATCGGTCGCGTACGTGGGTGATCACCCGCACGCCCTCCGGGCTCCGCCTCAAGCACGACCACCGCCACGAGGACGGCGCGGAAGACAAGGTCACCCAGTATGGCGGCGACACCGCGGCTGCCGGGACCGTCGCGCAGCAGGATTTCCCCGCCGACCGGTTCACCGCGGAACTCATCCCCGCGGCCAAGACGAATGTCTGGTCCTTGCTCCTCTCCCCGGGAAAGACGTTCAGCTACCGCCTCGTGCGCGAGGCCGAGGGTCGCCGCTTCCGGGTCGAGTTCGATCTCACCCGGCCCGTCGCCGCGCCGCCCGCCCCGTGGGGCCATCGCTAGTCGCGGAGCGCCGCGCGGTTCAGCGTTGGAACCGGCGGATTGGGCTTCGTCCCCGGGCGGCGGGAGGACTTTGCTGGGTCATCAACTCAAGCTTCCCCGCCTTTCCCCGTCCATGGTGGCTGCCGTTTCTCGTGCTGGCCGCGGCGGCGGTCGTCCGCGCGGCCGCGCCTTTCATCGAGCAAACGGACGTGTTCACGGAGCACACGGGCGGCTTCGTGTCCTACCGCATCCCGGGGCTCGTGGTCACGGCGCGCGGCACCGTCCTGGCCTATTGCGAGGCGCGGAAGTACTCGGGCGCCGACTGGGGGGAGATCGAGGTGCACCTGCGGCGCAGCACCGACGGCGGCCGCACCTTCGCGCCCGCCCGGCAGGTGGCCCACCGGGGCCCGCGCCTGCCGCGACATCCGGTGCTCGCGGAGCACCCCGGCGGGAAGCACGGCGGACCGGACGAACAGACGGTCAACAACCCGGTCGCCATCGCCACCCGCGAGGGCCCGGTGCATCTGCTCTATTGCGTCGAGTATCGGCGCGCCTTCCACCTGCGCAGCGAGGACGATGGCCTCACGTGGTCGGCCCCGGTGGAGATCACGGGCGCGTTCGCCAGCTTCCGCCCCGCCTGGCCCTGGCGCGTCCTGGCGCTTGGCCCTGGGCACGGCCTGCAGCTCCACTCGGGTCGGCTGGTCGTCCCGGTCTGGATCGCGCTCGGCGAGGGTAGCCCGCACGGCCGCGCCGTGAGCGCGACGATCGTCAGCGACGACGGCGGCCGCACGTGGCGGTCCGGGACGATCGCGGTGCCGAATGACGAACGGACCTCGGGACCAAGCGAGGCCATCGCCACGGAACTGCCCGGGGGCCGGGTGCTGCTCCTGGCCCGCACCCGTTCTGCGGGGCACCGCAAGGTGGCGACGATCAGTCCGGACGGCGCCGGCGAGTGGAGCCGGCCGGCCCTGGTGCCGGATCTGGTGGAACCCGTATGCATGTCAGGCTTGATCACCCTGCCGGATACCACCGGGCGGCCTTCGGCCCTCCTCGTGCACTCGAACCCGGATCACCTGGGCGTCGCGGGACGGGAGCCGCGGCCGGGTGACCGGCGGGACCGGCGCAACCTGACGATCAAGCTCAGCCGTGACGCGGGCGCCACTTGGCCGGTCTCCCGCGTGCTCGAGCCCGGCCCCAGCGCCTACAGCGACCTCGCGGTGCTGCCCGACGGCACGATCGTGTGTT
>JBILWD010000111.1:0-10542 GCA_044370095.1 Opitutaceae bacterium
AGATGTGGCGGCTGGAGGATCACCTCTGGGAACTCCTCACCGAATGCGGGCGCCTGCTCGGGCCGCGGCCCCTGTTCGTCCTGATCAACGCCTACACGGCGCGCCTTTCCCCCACCGTGGTCGCCAACCTCCTTGCCGAGCTCCTGCACGGCCGTGGGGGCACGATCACCGCCGGCGAGGTCGGCCTGCCCATTCGACGCGACGGCAAGGTCCTGCCCTGCGGCATCTATGGGCGCTGGCAGGCCTGAACCCCCTTTTTTCCCTATGTCCACCCCCACCGTGTACCGCTTCTCCTTCGGGCCCTGGAACATCAGCGAGGGCGCCGACCCCTTCGGGCCGGACGTCCGCGCGCCCTACCCGCACGACCGCAAGTTCGCGCTCTACCGCCAATTGGGGTTCGAGGGCGTGCAGTTCCACGATGACGACGTGGTCCCGGACCTCGACGCGATGACGGCCCCGCAGATCGCGGCGCGGTCGGCCGAGGTGGCGCGGGTGCTGCGGGACGAGGGGCTGACCCCCGAGTTCGTGGCCCCGCGGCTCTGGTTCGCGGCCCAGACCGTGGACGGAGCCTACACCGCGAACCGCGCGGAGGACCGGGCCTACGCGTGGGAGCGGACCCGTAAGTGCATCGACATCGCGCGCGCCATCGGTTGCCGGGCGATCGTGCTCTGGCTGGCGCGGGAGGGCACCTACGTGCGCGAGGCGAAGGACGCGCGCCTCGCCTACCAGCGGCTGCTGGAGACCGTAAACCAGATCCTCGGCTACGACCGCGAGGTGGAGGTGTGGATCGAGCCGAAGCCGAATGAGCCCACCGACCAGGCCTACGTGCCCACCACGGGCCACGCGGTGGCGCTCGCGTACGCCTCGGCGGATCCGCGGCGGGTGAAGACCGTGATCGAGAGCGCGCACGCCCTGCTGGCGAACCTCGACCCGAGCGACGAGATGGCCTTCGCCCTGGCCCACGACAAGCTGGGGAGCGTCCACCTGAACGACCAGAACGGCCTGAAGTACGATCAGGACAAGAATTTCGGGGCGGCGAACCTGCGGGCAGCCTTCAACCAAGTGCGCGTGCTGGAGGAGGGTGGCTACGGGCGGCGCGGGGAGTTCGTGGGCCTGGACGTGAAGGCGATGCGCACGCAGGCGGGCAGCCCGGTGACCGACCACCTGCGGACCAGCCGCGAGCTGTTCCTGCACCTCGTGGACAAGGTCCGCACCTATGACCGGCAGCTCGTGGAGCAATGCCGGGCGGCGCGGGACTACGAGGCGCTGGAGCGGTACACCTTGAAGCACCTCCTGGGGGTGGGTGCCCGATGAGCGAGCGCCCGCGGATTCCGGTGGTCGCGGCCCTGTTGCAGGACGCCGATGGCTACATTTTGCTTGGCCGGCGGCCGCCGACCAAGCCGCTGCCGATGCGGTGGGAGTTCCCCGGGGGCAAGGTGGAGCCGGGGGAGACCCCGTTGGAGGCCCTTGCGCGGGAGCTGGAGGAGGAGCTGAGCATCCGGGTGATCCCCGAGAAGAAGTGGCCGGTGTACCTGCACGATTACGAGAAGGTGACCGTGGAGATGCACGCGTACACCTGTCGTCTGGCGCCCGGGAGCCCGGCGCCCTACGCGCACGAGCATATGGGCCTCGTGTGGGCGCTGCCGGATCAGATGGCCGAGTACGACCTGTGCCCGGCGGATTTGCCCCTGATCCCGTGGCTCAAGGAGGAAGCTCGCACCCGCGCGCGCCCGTGAGCCTGCCTCTCGCCGCCGTCTCCCGTCTGCCCGCGCCGGGGGACAACGTCGCCATCGCCATCCGGCGGTTGGAGGCGGGGGAGGTGCTGGCGTTCGCGGGAGGTGACCGGGCGCTGCCGCATACCGTGCTGGAGGGGCATCGGTTCGCCGTCGCGCCGATCGCGGCGGGCGCGCCGCTCCTCTCGTGGGGTTATCCGTTCGGCCGGGCCCTGGCGCCCCTCGCGCCCGGGGATTACGTGGCTAACGCCTCGATGCTGCAGGCCCTGCGGGTCCGCCAGGTGGCGGGGGCGCGGCTGCCCGAGCAGGCGAACTTCGCCGACGTGCTGGAGCCCTACCAGTTTGAGGAGGCGACGTTCCGGCCTGGGGCGCCGCTCGCGCCCGCCGCGGAGCCCCGCACCTTTGCGGGCTACCGACGTCCCGGCCGGCGCGGCGTGGGCACGCGGAACGTGATCGCGATCGTCGGCACCTCCTCGCGCGCCGCGAGCTACGTGCGCCTGCTCGCGGAACGCCTACGTCCCCTCGCGCGGGTGCACCCGGAGCTCGATGGCATCGTGCCCCTTGCGCACACCGAGGGCGGGGATCGGGAGGAGCCCAACAACGCGCCCGAGATCCTCCGCGCGCTCGCCGGGTTTTTGGTGCATCCCAACGTGGGGGCGGTCCTGGCGGTCGACCTCGGGGTTGAACCGGTGAACAACGCCCGGCTGGAGCGGTTCGCGCGGGCGGAAGATTACCCGCTGGACGACGTCCGTCACGGTTTCCTGACCTTGGGCCGGGGGTTGATGGCGGATTTGGCGGAGGGGGAGCGGCGGATCCGCGAGTGGCTGCCCGCGGTGGCGGCGGAGCGGCGGACGCCCGAGCCCCTAAGTGGCCTCCGCATCGCCCTGCAATGCGGCGGTTCGGATGCATTTTCGGGGGTCTCGGGGAATCCGCTGGCGGGGGCGCTCGTGCACGAGGCGATCCGCCACGGCGCGACGGGCGTCCTGACTGAGACCGACGAGACGATGGGCGGGGAATCGCACCTGTTGGGGAACGTGCGCGATGCGGCGACGGCGCGGGCCTTCCTCGCGATGCTGGACCGGTTCCGCGACAAGATGGCGTGGCACGGCCTCACCGCGGAGAGCAACCCTTCGGCCGGCAACCGGTTCCGCGGGTTGTACAATATCGCGCTCAAATCGCTCGGGGCGGTGCACAAGAAGGACCCGCGCAGCCGGCTGGACACCCTGATCGAGTACGCACAGCCGCTGCGTGACCTGTCGGCGCCGGGGTTCACGTTTATGAACGGGCCGGGCAATGACTTGGAGGGGATCGCGGGGCAGGTGGGGGCCGGCTGCAACCTGATCCTGTTCGTCACCGGCAACGGCTCGATCACCAATTTCCCATTCGTTCCGACCCTCAAGATCACGACCACGACCCGGCGCCACGAGCTGCTGCGGAACGAGATGGACCTCAACGCCGGGCGTTACCTCGACGGCGAACCGATGGCGGCGGTGGTGGCCGACGGCTTTGAGCTGCTGCTGGCGACGGCGGGCGGGGTGCGGACCCAGGGCGAGCGGGCCGGGCACGCGCAGGTTTCCCTGTGGCGCAATTGGCGGCAGACCGACACCTCCCGTCTCGCCGCGCTGCGCGCCCGAATCCCGCCGGACGGGCGCCCGCTCGCCGTGGCCCCGACCTGCGCGCCGCGGCCGACCCCGCCGGCGCTGGCGGTCTTCCGGCGCGCGGACGGACGCCACGCGACCGAGCGGGTGGGCCTCGTGCTGCCCACCAGCCTCTGTTCCACCCAGATCGCGCGGCTGGCGGCGGAGCGCCTGAACGCGCGGGCGGCGGGGCGGGCGGCGGGGGTGAGCCGCTTCTTGGGCTTCACCCACACCGAGGGGTGCGGCTTTGGCGGCGAGACGATGTACGAGCTCCTGCACCGCACCTACCGGGGTTACTTGACGCACCCGAACGTCGCGGTCGCGCTCCTGCTCGAGCACGGCTGCGAGAAGGTCCCGAACGACGTGATGCGCCACCATCTGGCGGCGGCGGGCGTTGATCCCGCGGGCTTCGGCTGGGCCAGCGTGCAGCTGGACGGGGGCATTGAGCGGGTGCTGGCGCGGATCGACGCCTGGTTCGACGAACGCCTCGCGGCGCTGCCGCCGGCGGCGCCGGTGACGGGCGGCCCCGGTTGCCTGCGGCTAGCCCTGCAGTCGGCGGGTCCGGCGGATCCCGCGACGGCGCAGGCGCTCGCGGCGGTGGCGGCGACCGTGCTGGCGGCCGGGGGCTCCGTGCTGTTGCCCGCGTCGGATCCCCTGCTCGCGCCGGGCGTCTTCCGCACGCTGGTGCTGGGGACGGTCGAGCCGCGCCCGACCCTCGCCTATGGGGAACCTCTCGTCCGGGAGGGGTTGCACGTGGTCGCGACCGAATCCAGCCACTGGACCGAGAACCTGACCGGCTTGGGCGGCTGCGGGGCCCATTTGGCGCTGACCTTGGTGCAGGAGCACGCGCGGCAGGGGCATCCCCTGTTGCCGGTGCTGCAGGTGGCGGGGCCGGGGGTGCTGCCGGCCGCGGCGGCGGCGGAGATCGACGCGGAGCTGACCGGAAACCCGGCCGCGGATGCCGACGCCCTGCTGGCGCTCGTGGCGCGGGTGGCCGACCGCCGGCAGACGCCGGTGGCGAACGCGCAGGGGAACGTGGATTTCCAGCTTACCCGCGGAGAATTGGGCCTCACGACCTGAGGCGGCGGCAGGAAGTTGTGGCCGCGGCAGTTGCCGCGGATGCCGGAAGAAAACCACGCACGTCTCCGGCCGATCCGAGGAAACCGCGGGTGCGTTCATCCCGATCCGCGGCCGCAGCCGCGGCCAAATCGGCTACCCGCGGCCCCGGCGCGACCCGGAATTGTCACACGGACGCGGTTGAACTCCGGCCGCACTTGGCCGCAATCCCCGCCGCGTCCCCCCACTTCATCGTTCCGTCCCTCCCCCCGATGTCCCTTCCCCTGCTTTCCCGGCGTTGCTTTGTCCGGCTGGGCCTCGCCCGCACCGTCCTGTTGGCGTCGCTCCTGGTGCCCTGCGGGCTCCGCGTCCACGCGGCGGCCGAGCCCCTGCCCCCGGTGGTCTTCGTCCACGGCAACGGCGATTCCGCCGCGCTGTGGCTCACCACCGTCTGGCGCTTTGAGAGCAACGGCTGGCCGCGGGAGCGGCTGCACGCGCTGGACCTGCCCCTCCCGATGGCGCGCGACGACGATCGGGTGGAGCAGCCCGGACGCACCTCGGCGGACGACCTGGCTCGGCACCTCGGGACCGAGGTGGCGCGCGTCGCGCGGGCGCACGGGGGCGGCAAGGTCATTCTGGTGGGGAACTCCCGGGGTGGCCTCGCGATCCGCAATTATATCGCCCGCCACGGCGGCGCGGCCCTGGTCGCGCAAGCGATCCTCGGCGGGACCCCGAACCACGGCGTCTGGGCCAACCCGGCGCTCCGGCCGGGCAGCGAGTTCAACGGCGCCGGGCCCTTCTTGACCGCCCTCAATGCGCCTCCCGGCGCGGCTCCGGGCGAAGAGGTGACGCCCGGGGTGCGTTGGCTGACGCTGCGGTCGGATCGAAACGACAAATTTGCCCAGCCGGACGGCGCGTGGATCGGCGCCAAGGGCGTGCCGACGGGCGTGAGTTACGACGGACCGGCCCTGGCCGGGGCCACCAATGTGGTCCTCCCGGGCCGCGATCACCGGGAGGTGAGTTACCACGCCGAGGCGTTCGCCGAGACCTTCCGCTTCGTGACGGGACGCGCTCCGACCACCCTCGAGATCCGGCCCGAGGCGGAAGTCCGGCTGGCGGGCAAGGTCACCGGCTTCGGTCCGGGCGGCCCCACCAACCTGCCCATCCCGGGAGCGACGGTGGAGATCTTCGCCACCGACCCGGCGACCGGGGCGCGGCGCGGCGGCGCGCGTTACCGGGCCACCGTCGGCGAGGATGGCCACTGGGGGCCGCTGGCGACCGACGCCCAAACCACCTTGGAGTTCGTGGTCACGGCCCCGGATCACGCCATCACGCATTTCTACCGCGGTCCGTTCCTTCGTTCCAGCCAGCTGGTCCACCTCCGGGTGGAACGTCCGCTGCCCGCGGAGAACCGGCCGGGGGCGGTCGTGCTCCTGAGCCGGCCCCGGGGCTATTTCGGGCTGCCGCGGGACGAGGTCATCCTCGACGGCAAGAGCCCGCCGCCGGGGATCCCGCCGGGAGTGGCGGGGGTGTCCGTCTCGCGCCTGGAGCTGGCCGACGCGACCGCCCGGCCCGTGGCGGCGGCCTTCCGCTCCGGGGCCCTCGCGGAGCAGCTGACCGGCCGCGTCTGGCCGGCCGCGGAGAACCGGGTCGTCCTGCTCGAGCTGCACCACTGAGGCCGGCCGAGGCCGCGCCCTTGCGTGACCATCCGGTCACGCTCCGGTGAACCTCCGGTGACGAGACCGGCGGCGGGTTGACGCGCGGCAGCGGCGCACCTCGCTCGCGGGAATGACCAAGCCTCCGCGCGCGCCCCTTGTCCTGACCGCCCTCTTCACCCTGTCCCCGCTCGGGGCCGCGGTCCCGCCCCCGGCGGGTACCGAGGTCGTCGCGTTGGACAAGTTCGAGGTCACCTCCCAAAAGCGGACCGAGGCGATCGAGAATGTGCCGATCGCGGTGACCGCCTACACCGGGAACTTCCTGCAGGGCATGGGCGTCGGCTCCTTCAAGGACCTGGCACCGTTCGTCCCCGGTTTGTTCATCCAGGAGCAGTCGCCGAATAATCCCGGGATCAACGTGCGGGGCGTGACCACGGACAGCGGCGATCCCCGACAGGAGACGCGCGTGTCGATCTTCCAGGATGGCGTCTCGATCAGCCGCTCCCGGGGCAGCGTGGTGGAGCTCTTCGACCTCGAGCGGGTGGAGGTGCTGAAGGGACCGCAGGGGACGCTGTTTGGCCGGGGCGCCCAGATCGGGGCGATCTCGATCATCCAGAACAAGGCGCAGAACACCAACGCGGGCCAGCTGACGGCGGGCTTCGGCAACTACGGGCGGGTGGAGGCGGCGGGCACCTTCAACACCGTGCTCCAGCCGAACCAGGTCTTCGCGCGCGTGGCGTTCACCTATGTCGACCGCGACGGCTCGATCCGGAACGTCGCGGATGGGTCGGATCTGAACGGCAAGAACACCCTCGCGGTCCGCACCAGCCTGCGCTGGCAGCCGACCTCCGCGACCACCGCGGACCTGATCCTCAATTACCAGCGTGACCAGCCGCCGGGCACCTCGTTCAAGAGCGGGACCTTCGCGCCGCGCGGGGGCGACACCCGTCCGTTCGACACCGCCGAGCTGAACCGCGGGTCCGAGCTGCGCATCGATCGGACCGTCGCCGGCGTGACCGCGATCGTCACCCACGACTTCGACGACGCCTTCACGCTGACGAGCATCACCGGGTACCGGGACTTCGATTCCTTTGAGGCGTTCGACGCCGACGGCACCCGGCTGAACATCCTTGAGTTCGCGGAGGATTACCAGGGCGACCAATTCAGCCAGGAGCTCCGGCTGAGCTACGACGCCGGGGGGCGCTTCCGCGGTTTCGCGGGCCTGAGCTTCTTCGACGAGCGCGGCTCCGCCCGGGTGCCCTTCTACACCGATGAGCGGCAGTTCGCCGCCTTCCTCCTGCGGGGCAACGGCGTGCCCGTGTTCCTGCCCGACGGGAGCCCCAATACCCTCCTGGCCGTCAATCCCCTGACCGGCGGCCCGCTGCGCCCCTACAACCGGGAGGAATACACCCAGACGGGCGCGACCGAGGCCTATGATGTCTTCGTCGATGGCACCTTCAACCTGACCCCGCAGCTGGAGATTTCGGCGGGGCTCCGCGCGACCTTCGAGGATGTCACCTCGGGCTATCAGGTCGTCAACGCGCTGACGCCGGCCGGCTTTCCCACCGCGGCGGCGAATTTCCCCAATGCGCTCTTTGCGCCGACCAACGGCCTGGTCGAGGCGAGCCGGGACTACGGCTCCTGGGTCTCCCGGCTGGTCGGCCGCTACAAGTTCAGTCCCGGCCTGAGCGCCTTCGCCAGCGCCGCCCGCGGCCGCCGGCCGGACACGCTGCTCATCTCCTTGGTCGGCGGGCGCTATGTCCCGGTGGAGCTGCAGGAGGAGATCGTCTGGAACTACGAGGTCGGCCTGAAGGGCGCGCTGCTCGGCCGGCGCGTCACCTGGAGCGCCTCGGTGTTCCGCTATGACTACCAGAACTTCCAGAGCACCGCGGTGAATCCGAATCCGCCGCCCCTGACGACGACGGTCGACGCCGGCAACGCCACGGGCAAGGGCTTCGAGGCCACGCTCCAGGGTGCCCTGACCCCGAACCTGAGCCCCTTCGCCACCTTCGGTTACACCGATGCGACCTTCGACGCGGTGAATGATCGCGGCCAGCGCCAGCAGCTCGCCGGCAACACGTTCCGCCTGACCTCCCGGCGCACCTACTCCCTCGGGGCCACCCTCTCCCTCCCGTGGGCCGGGGCGGGCACCTTCCGCCTGACGCCCAGTTACCAGTACAAGTCGAAGCACTTCTTCGATGACAACAACGCCAACGCGGGCGGGCTGCTGCGGCAGGATGGCTACGGCCTCCTCGCGCTGCGGATCGCCTTCGTCTCGGCCGACCAGCGTTGGGAAGTGACCGGCTACGCGGACAACCTGCGCGACCAGCAGTACATCATCGACGCCGGGAACACCGGCGGCGCCTTCGGCATCCCGACCTTTGTCGCCGGCGACCCGCGCACCTATGGCGTTCGCCTCACCCGGCGCTTCTGAACGGAGATCCGCGCGGATGACTGCTTTGGAGGTTATACCTTCCCGCGGACGGCAGCGGGGGATGCGGACCCGCCGTCCAGCGGTCCGGCCGCGGAGGGCGCAGCCGTGAAGGTCGACCTGCTGGTGGTGGGCGCGGGGATCGTGGGGCTGGCGCACGCGCGGGCGGCGGCGCGCCGCGGCCTCCGCGTGGCCCTGGTGGAGCGCACGGAGCGGGCCGTCGGGGCCTCGGTCCGGAACTTCGGGCTCCTGTGGCCCATCGGCCAGCCCGAGGGTCCGCGCCACGCGCGGGCCCTGCGGAGCCGCGCCGTGTGGGCGGAGATCGCCCGGGAGACCGGGATCCACTTCGCGCCGGAAGGCTCCCTCCACCTCGCCTATCAGGCGGACGAATGGCAGGTGCTCCGGGAATTTGTCGCGGGACCGGGCGCGGGCCACGGCCGGAGTTTGCTGGAGGCTCCGGAGGTGGCGGCGCGTTTCCCGGCCGTCCGTCCGGCGGGCTTGGTCGGGGCGCTCTGGAGTCCGACCGAGGCCACCGTGGATCCGCGGGAGGCGATCGGCCGTCTCCCGGCCTGGCTGCAGGAGCACCACGGGGTCGAGCTGCGGTTCGGGGAGACGGTGCAAGAGATCCGGCTGCCCCGCGTGCGGACCAGCCGGGGGGAGTTGCAGGCGGACCGGGTCATCGTCTGCAGCGGCGCGGACTTTGAGACCCTGTACCCGGAGCACTTCCGCGCGGCGGCGCTCACCCGTTGCAAGCTCCAGATGCTGCGGACCGGGCCCCAGCCCACGGCGTGGACCCTGGGTCCGGCCTTGTGCGCGGGGCTTACCCTCGCCCACTACGATTCCTTCCAGACGTGCCCGTCGCTCCCGGCCCTCCGCGAGCGCCTGCACGCCACCCTGCCCTTCCACACCGCGCACGGCATTCACGTCCTCGTGTCCGAGACCGGCCGCCGCGAACTGACCCTCGGCGATTCGCACGCCTACGGGCTGACCGTCGATCCGTTCGATCGCGAGGACATCAACGCGGCGATCCTCGGCTACCTGGGGACGTTCCTCCAGGCCCCCTCGCTCGCCATTGCGGAGCGCTGGCACGGGGTTTACCCGAAGCTGACGAACGGGGGCAGCGAATGGGTGTTCTCGCCCGAGCCGGGAGTCACCCTCGTCAACGGCCTCGGCGGCGCCGGCATGACCCTGTCCTTCGGCCTCGCGGAGGAAGTGGTCGCGGCCCTTCCTTGAAGCGGCTCAGGGCCGCCGCCCGTCGGCCACGTGCCGAGCCAGCCGCGTGAGGGCCTGGGGCAATTCCTCGAGTCCATCGATGACCTCGTGGGCCCCCGCGGTGAGGAGCGCGGAGCGCGCGGCGGAAAAGCAGGCCGAACGATCGCCGGCGGAAAGCCCCTGGATCTCCGGCTCCGTGAGGCCCAGGGCGTTGCCGGTGAGCGCGACCCCGATCGTCCACGCCCCGGCGTTGCGGCCCTCCGCGATGTCGCTCGGGGTGTCCCCGACCTTCACGAAGCGGCTGAGCGGCCAGACCCCCAGCCGCAGCGCGTTCGCGTACATCATGAACGGCGCCGGGCGGCCGGCGGGAACGTCATCCGGGGTGACGACCGCATCCGGCGCATAACCCTGGGCGGCGGCGGCGGGGAGGATCCGTTCCAGCATGACCCGGGAATAGCCCGTGGTGGTGCCGATGGCGATGCCCTCGGCGCGGAGCCAGGCCACCGCCGCGGCCACCCCGGGAATGAGGTCGGTGCGTGCCGCGACCTGGACGAGCATCTCGCGCTCCAGTTCGGGATAGAGCCGGTCGGTGAACTCGGTCATCCCGTGGTGCGAGAGGATGGAGCGGAGGTGGTCCCGTTTCGGCAGGCCCATCTCGAGGCGCAGTTCCTCGATCGACGTGGGGATGCCCTCGCGCCGCAGCACGGCCTGCAGGGCGAAGACGGGCGCCATGCACCCTTGATCGATGGTGGTCCCGGCCCAGTCGAGGACGACGGCGGGAAGGGAGGCGGAGAGTTTAGGCATGTTCCGAAGGGGGA
>JBILWD010000112.1:0-10531 GCA_044370095.1 Opitutaceae bacterium
AGCGCGGCGTGGCCGGAACCGTAGCCCGCGGGGTTGAGGTCCCCGGTCAGATAGACGCCCGTGATGCGCTCGTCGGTGGCCGCCGCGCGGAGGGAGCGCGTGGCCGCCCGCAGTTGGAGGGATTCCTTCCGGCCGCCCAAGGCGGCGAGATCGAGGTGGGGCGGGGCGTCCGAGAAGTTGGTGGACAGGTCGAGCACGAGGTACGAGCCGGGCAGCACCGCGGGGGAGGATTTCTCGGATTCCCCGAGGGCCGCCAGCGCTCCGAGCAAGCCGATCCCGAGGGTGACGAGGGCGCCGGAGAAGATGACCAGGGCGACCAGCGCGCCGAGCAGCGAACCGAGAAAGTTTTTCATGCGGAACGCGACCCTAGCCGGTTTCGCCGGTTCCTCCAGTCGAAACCCGGTGCAAAGCGCGGTTGCGCCGGACGGCGGGCAGAGCAACCTCGGACGGATGACGGAACAGAAGGAGCTCCTGACGACCAACCGGAAGGCCCTGACGATCAACCTCGACGAAGCGAAGTACGGGACCTTCGCGGAGATCGGGGCGGGGCAGGAGGTGGCGCGCGTCTTCTTCCAGGCGGGCGGCGCCGCGGGGACCGTGGCCAAGACGATCTCCGCCTACGATATGACCTTCAGCGACGCGATCTACGGGAAGGCCCCGCGGTACGTGTCGCGCGAGCGCCTCGCGCTGATGCTCGACCACGAGTACGCCCTGTTGCAGGAGCGGCTCGCCGGCCAGCGGGGCGACCGCACGACCTTCTTCGTGTTTGCCGACACCGTGGCCACGAGCGGGTTCAAGGGAAACAACGAGGCCCACGGCTGGATGGGCATCCGCTTCCAAGCCACCCCGGGCGGCGAGCCGAACGACATCATCCTGCACGTGCGGATGTGGGACAAGGAGTCCGTCGCCCAGCAAGCGGCACTCGGCATCGCCGGCACGAACCTGATCTACGGGGCCTTCTACTACCTCGACGACCCGCGCCGGCTGGTCGAGTCGCTCGTGGACCACGCCGGCGCGGCGCGGCTCGAGGTGGATATGATCGCCTTCCGCGGGCCCGCGCTCGCGCACGTCGACAATCGGCTGATGGCGCTCCACCTAGTCCGCCACGGCCTGACCAACGCCGTGATGTTCGGCGCGCGCGGCGAGGTCCTCCAGCCCTCCGAGGTGCTGCACCGCAAGGCGGTCCTAGTCGAACGCGGCAGCTTCCGGCCCGTGACCCTCGCGAACGTGGATATGCTGACCTGCGCGACCGCCCAGTTCGTGCAGGAGCCTGCGGTCCAGGGCTGCGAGGTGATCGCGCTGATGGAGATCACGATGAACAACCTGCTCGCCGCCGGCGCGGGCGAGCTCGACGCGGCCGACTTTCTCTCCCGCGTGGACCTCCTCGGCGAGCTGGGCTTCACCACGCTCATCTCGAACTACCCGGAGTACTACCGGCTCACCTCCTACTTCCGGCGTTACACCCGCGAGATGATCGGGATGGCGCTCGGCATCGACAACTTGCTCGAGGTGTTCAACGAGAAGTACTACGAGCACCTCGAGGGCGGGATCCTCGAGTCCTTCGGCCGGATGTTCCGCCACGCGGTCAAGCTCTACATCTACCCGATGCGCCAGCAGCCCCTCGATCGCGCCCCCGCGGCCGCGCTGCCCCACGGCTCTATCGCGGGCCACGCCTTCGCCCGCGACGTGCTCATCACGGCCCGGAACGTCCACATCGCCCCGCACCTGCGGAACCTCTACGATCACCTCCTCCAGAACGGCTACATCGAGTCCCTCACCGGGTTCGACCCCGCTGCGCTCGGAACCCGCTCCGGGGACGTCCTGCAACTCATCCGGGCCGGCGATCCCGCCTGGGCGCGGCAGGTGCCGCCGACGGTCGCGGCCGCGATCCAGCGGCGCGGCCTCTTCGGCCATCCGCCGCCCGCCGCCTGACCCAACACCCCCCGATGGACCCCCTCGCCTTCGCCCTCAACCCCGCCGACTACGGCCTCCCCACGCGCGAGGAACTCGTCGCGTACCGGATCTGGGACACCCACTTTCACGGTTTCAACGCCACGACCGACCCGCTCGGCCAGTTCCACGCGAACAACCTCTACGTGCGGCGGATGGGCATCGAGCGCTCGATTACCCTCGAGGCCGGCGGCACGCTCCGCGCCCCGCTCCAGCCGGCCGCCCACGACGCCGCGGTCCGTGCGCTGCTGGTGAAGGAGCGGTCGTGGCTCTCCGGCATTACGCCGATCGACCCGGGATTCCCCGACGAGAGTTGCGCCAAGATGGAAGCGTGGATCCGCCACGGACCCTGCATCGGGATCAAGTATGTCGGCGGCAACAGCCGGGGTATCCCCTGCAGCCATCCGAACAACGAACCCATCATCCGCCTCGCCGCGGAACTCGGCGCCACGATCTACATCCACACCTGGCTCAAGGTTGGAGGTACACCCCGCAGCCCCGGCCGCGGCAACCTGCCCGGCGAAAGCACCCCGCAGGACGTGGTCGCCCTCGCCCGGCGCTTCCCGGACGTGCGCTTCATCTGCGGCCACAGCGGCGGCGACTGGGAGCTCGGGGTCCGCATCGTCCGCGCCCAGTCCAACGTCCTCCTCGAGTTCGCCGGCTCCGATCCACACTCGGGCGCGGTGGACTTCGCGGCCCGGGAGCTCGGCGCCGAACGCCTCGTGTGGGGCGGCCACGGTCCCAGCCGCAGCTACGCCACCGAGCTTGCCAAGGTGCTCGAGTCGGACCTTTCCCGCGCCGACCGCCTGAAGGTGTTCGGCGGCAACTTCCGCCGCCTCGCCGCCCCGATCCTCCGCCGCCAAGGCATCCCTTTCGAGCTGTGAACACCCCTTCCCTGCCTCGCCGCCGCTTCCTCCGCCAGACCGCCGCCGCCGGCGCGGCGGTGGCCCTCGCCCGAGCCGGCGCTCCCACCTCACCGCCCGCCCCAGCCCCCGGCGCGCCCCCAGGGATCGTCGACACCCACGTCACCCTTTTCCGCTGGCCCTTCCGGCGCCTCAAGTACGACGCCACGCCCGCCCTCGTCGCCAAGCTCCGCCGGCACCGCATCACCGAGGCTTGGGCCGGCACGCACGAAGCGCTTCTGCACAAGGACCTCGCCGGCGCGAACGAACGCCTCGCGGCCGAGTGCCGCGCGCACGGCGCCGGCCTGCTGCGCCCCTTCGGCAGCGTCAACTTGGCTTGGCCCGACTGGGAGGAGGACCTGCGCCGTTGCCACGAAGAGCACCGGATGCCCGGCCTGCGCCTCTTCCCCGGGTACCAGACCTTCGATCTGTCGCATCCCGACCTCGGCCGCCTCATCCAGCTCACCGCCGAGCGGGGCCTGATCCTCCAGATCGTGTTCCAGATGGAGGACCCACGCGTCCACCACCCGCTACTCAGCCTCCCGGTGATCGACGCCCGGCCCCTCGTGCCCCTGCTCGAACGGACGCCGGCGGCCCGCGTGCAACTCCTGCACTTCGCCGGCAACGTGGCGGGCACGGACCTGCGCGCGCTGGTCGACCGCACCGGAGCTTGGTTCGAGTTTTCCCGCTGGGAGGGGAACGGACGCCTCGGGCAACTGATCCGCCCCGGACCGGGGGGCGCGCGCCCCCCAGTGCCGGAGTCGCGCGTGCTCTTCGGCTCTCACGCGCCGTATTTCCCCGTGGAGACCGGCCTGCTCCGGCTGTTCGAGTCGCCACTGGACGCGGAGACGCTCCACGCCCTAATGCACCGCAACGCCCGCCGCCTGCTGCCGGCCTGAGCTTGGGCCGGCCGCCGATGGCCCGCAAATCCGGGTGGCGAAACGGCAATTTTTTCCGTGCCTCGGCGCCACGCCGCCGTTGGCATCGGCGGCGATGCGTTTTCACAAGTACCACGCCCTCGGCAACGACTACATCGTGCTCCACCCGGCCGATTTCCCGGCTTGGGGCGCCGCGCCCTCCCGCGAGCAGATCCGGGTGGTGTGCCACCGCAACTTCGGCGTCGGTTCCGACGGCATCCTCTGGGGCCCCCTCCCCTCGCGCACCAGCCAGCACGGCCTGCGCATCTTCAACCCGGACGGCTCCGAGGCCGAGAAGTCAGGCAACGGCCTGCGCATCTTCTCCCGCTTCCTCTGGGACCAAGGCTTCGTCCGCGAGGCCGCGTTCACCGTGGAGACCCCCGGTGGCGACGTGCGCGCCGAAATCCGCGAGGAAGGCCGGCTCATCACGGTCGCAATGGGGCAGGTGAGCTTCGACAGCGCCCGCATCCCGGTTCTCCTGCCCGGTCCCGCCCGGGAGGTGCTCCACGAGAAAGTGACCGTGCTCGACCGCGAGTTCACCTTCTGCGCCGCCACTATCGGCAACCCGCACTGCGTCCTCCCGCTCCCGGAGATCACCGCCGACCTCGCGCACCGCTACGGGCCCCACCTCGAGGTCCACCCGCTCTTCCCCCGGAAGACGAACGTGCAATTCCTCCAGGTGATCGACCGCACGAACATTCGCATCGAGATCTGGGAACGCGGCGCCGGCTACACGCTCGCGTCGGGCAGCAGCTCCAGCGCCGCCGCCGCCGTCGCCCAACGCCTGGGCCTCGTTGACCGCGACCTCACCGTCCATATGCCCGGCGGCCGGATCGGCATCTCCATCGGCCCAGACTACGCCATCCAGATGACCGGCACGGTGAACAAGGTCGCCGAGGGCGTGATGCACCCGGACCTCTTCCAGGTGACGGTCTGAAGCCCCGATGCCCTTCGCGACCACCCGGCAGGAGCGCCGCATCCTCGCCAGCCTCGCGCTGATCCTGATCCTCGGCCTCCTCGGCCTCGCTTTCCTCTGAGATCACCGGCTGGAAGCCGAGGCCCCTCTTCCCACGGAATTAGGCTCGCCACCCCCACGGCCGATCCCCCCTCCTCGTGAGCACCCCCGCTGGGGTCCCTTCCCTATGGCCGAAGCCCCTCTGCTGCTCACCACCGATCCCGGGGAACGGGATCGGACGGACGCGTTGCTGCTGGGGCTGGTGGCGGAAGGGGATCGCGAAGCCTTCGGACGCCTCTACGACCGGTTCTCGGGCCCCCTGTACAGCGCGGCGCTCCACATCCTGCAGGATGCCGCGGAGGCACAGGACATCGTCCACGACGCCTTCATCACGCTCTGGGAAAAGGCGTCGACCTTCGAACGCACCCGGGGCAGCGCCTTCTCGTGGTCCGTCACCTTGGTGCGGAACCGGGCGATCGACCGAATTCGGATGCGCCGCCGCCGCGCCGAGCTGCTGGCCGAGTCGGTGCCGGAGGACCTAGGCTATGGCACGGACGGAGGGGCGCCTTCCGCGGACGACGCGGCTGTCCAGGGCGATAACGCCCGACTGGTGCGCTCGGCGATCGCCGAGCTCCCGGCGGAACAGCGGCGCGCGCTGGAACTCGCCTTCTTCGGCGGCCTGACGCAGGAAGAGATCGCCCGGCGGTTGCAGGAGCCCTTGGGTACGGTCAAGGCCCGCATCCGGCGCGGGTTGCTCAAGTTGCGGGAAGCCCTCGCGCCGCAACTATGAGCCGGGAGCTACGCGAGGATGCGTCCGCCCTGCACGCCCTCGGGCTGCTCGCCGGCGAGGAACTGGCCCGCTTCCGCCGCGAGTGCCAAGCGGACCCGGCCCTGTGCGAAATGAGCCGCGTGCTGCGCGAGGTGACCTCCCACCTGGTGCACTGGGCCCCACCCCATTCCCCGCCCGAGGCCCTGCGGGAGCGGCTGATCGAGGATATCGTCTCCCGCCGCGGGCCCGCCCGCGGCCCGACGCACGATCCCTCGGGCCACGGACTAGCCGGTTGACCCTCCCGGGCGAGGCCGCCGAGCGAGTGCCCCGGCCATCCGCTTGACACGGCGGGGAGCCCCGCCTGAGTCGCAGCCCCAGTCAGGGCGTTTCCGCCCGTCCGTTACTCACCCTCCCAACCCCTTATGAAGCTGCTCGGGCTGCACCTCGTCGACGTCGCCATCCTCCTCGTCTACATCGTCGTTGTCCTATGGATCGGGCATAAATTCTCCCACGGGGTGAAGAACGACAAGGACTTCTTCCTCGGCGGGCGTTCGCTCGGGCGCTGGCTCCAGTTCTTCCTCAGCTTCGGCAATATGACCGACCCCGGGCAGGCCACCACCACGGCCAGCTCGGTCTACCGGCAGGGTGCAGGCGGCGCTTGGCTGGCGCTGATCACCCTCTTCCTCACGCCGTACTACTGGTTTATGAACGTGTGGTTCCGGCGCGCCCGGCTCACCACGATGGCGGATCTCTTCGCGGACCGCTTCGGCAGCAAGTTTCTCGCCTCGTTGTACGCGGTGACCATGCTGATGATCGCAATCATCGGGGTCATCGCGGGCGGCAACGTGATGGCCCTCAAGACCCTCCAGCCCCTAATGGTCAAGGAGCCCGCCGCCTACACCGTGGCGGAGCGCCAGAGCGTCGCCGATTACCACGAGTTTATGGCGCTGCGGAAGGAACGCGCCGCCGCCCCGCTGGCCCCCGAGAAGGCCCTGCGCTACGACACCCTGCGCGACCACTATACCCGCGGCACCCTTCAGCCCTACGTCACCTACCTCCAACCCATCACCTTTTACCTCGTTTCCACCGGGCTGGTCGCCGTGTTCATTATGCTCGGGGGACTGAAGGCGTCCGCGGTGGTCGACGCGATCCAGGCCCTGCTGGTGGTGCTGATCTCGGTGATTCTGATCCCCTTCGGCCTCCATCGAATAGGCGGAGTGGAGGCGCTGCACGACAAGGTGCCGGAGGTGATGTTCAACCTCTTCGGGGGCGACGTCGCCTCCGAGTACACTTGGTACTCGATCGCCGCCCTGCTGCTGGTCCAACTGATCGGCATCGCCGGCACCCAAGCGAATATGACTATCTCCGGCTCCGCGAAGGACGAGATGGCCGCGCGGCTCGGCGCGGTGACGGGCGGCTTCAGCAAGCGCTTCGTCACCATCGCGTGGGCCTACTGCGGGCTGATCGCGATCGCCCTCTTCGGCCCGGGCCTGTCCGACCCCGATCAGGCCTGGGGCCTGATGACCCGCGAACTGCTGCCGATCGGACTGATCGGGATTATGATCACCGGCATCCTCGGTGGGAAGATCGCCGTGCTCGGGGCGCAGTCGGTCGTGCTCTCGGGCCTGGTGGTGAAGAACCTGTACGAGCCGCTGTTCCCGGGCCGTTCTGACCGGCACTACGTGCTCATCGCCCGCCTAGCCGTCCCCGCGCTGCTCGCGATCGGCGTGCTGGTGGGCCTCTTTATGAACAGCATCGTGGCGATCCTGAAGTTCGCGATCGTACTGCTGCTCGTCTGGGGCGTGCCCGTGACCATGCTCTTCCTCTGGCGGCGGGTGACCGAGACCGCGGTCAAGGTCCAGGTGATCGCCACGGTGGTCTTCATCGCGGTGATCCCGGCGATCGTGCCCACCCTGCCGGCCCTCGCGCGCTCGGAGACGCTGACCCGGATGACCCGCGAGCAGACGGTGGTGACGCGCGCCGCGGCGACCGCGGAGGACGTGGCCGCCGGGCGTGCCCGGACCCCCGGGGAACAGATCGAGCGCACGCGCCGAATCGAGCCGGTCTCGGTGTTCTTCGAGGAGGGAGTGGTCCGGGTTAACCCTAACGATCCTTCGTCCCCCCGGACGGGCAAGGGTCTCTTCCGCGTCGAAGTCTACCTGCTACACCTACTCGGCGCCGATGTCGCCGGCTTCAGCCCCGCCCAACTGCTCACCACTCGCTACCTCGTCGATGCCTTCATTCCGATCAGCCTGCTGGTGCTGGTGAGCCTGCTGACCCGGCCGACGGATCCGGCGCGGTTGGCGCGGTTCTACGCGCGGATGAAGACGCCGGTGGCCAAGACCCTCGAGGACGACGCCCGTGAGGTGGAGCTCAGCTACGCCAACCCCACGCGCTTCGACCACTTGAAGCTGTTCCCGGGCTCCAACTGGGAATTCACGCGCTGGGACCGCACCGATGCCCTTGGCTTCATCGCCTGCTGCGCCCTCGTGGGGGTGGTGCTGCTGGTCTTCAAGGGCGCGCTGGTGGTGGGCAGCGGCTGAACCGCGCCCGTCCCGTCAGGCCGCGCCAGCGCCACCCTTCCCCGGGGTAGCGCGCACGGGGGCGAGGGCCACTCCCTTCATTCGTACCCCCGCGAGCTTCCGCAGGACCAACTCGGCGTGCTCCTCGGCTACATCCACTAGGATATGGCGCTGATGGAGGTCGATCGCCCCGACCACGGTCGCCGGCAGGCGCGTGACTCCAGCGATCTTGCCGACCACATCCGCCACCTGCACCAGCTGCTTGCGGCCGACATTAAGGTAAAGGGTCGTCATTCCCGGCTCACGGCCGGTCCGCGCCGGACGCTCGGCCGCCTCGGCGGGAGCCGGTTCCGGCGCCTCCGTGGGCTCCGGGGCGACCGCCGGCGCGGGCGACTGCGACTGCTTGGGGCTGGCTGGCCCCGGCTCGACCCAAGCTTCCGGCGCCCCCCCCTTGGCGGCCGCGCCACCCCGGCCCGGCGTCGCCGGTTCCGGCGCCGCGCCCGCGCGCAGCAGGTGGATCAGGGCAGAACAGATGTCCGTGCTGGAATACCCTTGGTCGAGTAGACGGTCGATCATCCGGTCGTGCGGCTTGAAGTCGCGGGCCTCCAGGGTGGCCCGAATCCGTTCGAAGAAGACATTGGTGCGCGCCTCCTCGACCTCGTCCAGCGAGGGCACGCGCCCCCGGTGCAAATCGAGCCGCGCCGCCCGCATCATCGCCTGCAGGCGGTAGATCTCGCGACCGCTAACGAAGGTAAAGGCACGTCCCTTCCGGCCGGCCCGACCGGTGCGTCCAATGCGGTGCGTGTAGTCCTCCGCGTCGTTCGGCAGGTCGAAGTTGAACACCACCTCTAGCTCGTCCACGTCGAGCCCCCGTGCCGCCACGTCCGTCGCGATCAGGAACTCGAACTTTCGCTCGCGGAAACGCCCCATCACCCGGTCGCGCTGCGCCTGGCTGAGATCCCCGTGGAGCCGGTCCACCGCATACCCCCGCGCGTGCAGGTGCTCGTCGAGATCGTCGACCATCACCTTGGTCCCACAGAAGATGATCCCGAAGCGGAAGTCGTGGACGTCGATGAGCCGCGTGAGGGCCTCCAGCTTGGAGCGCCGATCGACCTCGACATAGGTCTGTTCCACCTGAGGCGCCTCGCGGGCCACGGCATCGATCCGCACCCACGCCGGATCCCGGCTGAAGCGCTGGATCAGTTCCTGAATCGGCCGCGGCATCGTGGCCGAAAAGCACAACATCTGGCGCGTGGCGGGCGCCGCGGCGAGAATCCGCTCAATGTCCTCCCGGAAGCCCATATCCAGCATCCGATCAGCCTCGTCGAGGACGACCATCCGCAGGGCGTCGAACCGCAGGGTGCCGCGCGCGAGGTGGTCAAGGACGCGGCCAGGAGTCCCGATGACGATCTGGGCGCCAGCCTCCAGCGCCCGAAACTGCCGGTCGTAGCTCTGTCCGCCATAGATTGGCACCTCGCGGATCCCCCGCCGGAAGAACGCCAGCCGGCCCGTCTCCTCCGCCACCTGCACCGCCAGTTCCCGCGTGGGGCACAGGATCAAGGCCTGGACCGCCTTTTGGTGGGCGTCGATCCGCTCGATGACCGGGATGGCGAAGGCTGCCGTCTTGCCCGAGCCCGTGGCGGACTGGCCCACCAGATCACGGCCCGCGAGGGCGACCGGAATCACCGCGGTCTGGATGGGCGAGGCCTCTTCAAAGCCGAGCTTGGCGACCGCGCGGAGGATCTCGGGCGAGAGGCCGAGCTGGTCAAAGGGACGACGTTCCATACCGCAGCCTGCGGATGGAGCCGGCGGAAGGATAGCCAAATGATGCGCCCGCGCCCGGGGCGCCCGGTCAGAGCTCCGCGATCCGCACGTTGCGGTACTCGCACTTCATCTCGACCTTACCGTGGATTTGGATCCCGAGCGGGGCGGCGCCGGCAAACTTCGGGTCCGTATACTCGGAGGCTTTCTGGCCGTTGATCCAGCAGGTGAAGCTGTCGCCCTTGGCTTGAATCCGGATGGTGTTCCACTCGCCCTCGGGCTTGAGCAGCCGCTTGGCGTCCTTGGCCTGGCCCGCCTCCGGATAGGCCGGCTTGCCGCCCGTGTAGAAGGAGCCGGTCATATCCACCCGCAGACTGCCCGAGACGCCCAGCTGCAGCTGAAGCTTCGGCTTGCGCATTTCGATCCCCGTATCGACCCCGCGCGGGGAGGTCGCCTTCCAGCGGACATCAAACTCGAGGACGAAGTCCTTGTACTCCTTCTGCGTCCACAGGTAGTGGCCAGTCTGGGCCTTGTTGTTCTCGCCGACGAGTACCCCGTTCTCGACGCGCCAGAACTCCGCGGCGCCCTCGGACTTGAAGTTGGTCAGGTCGCGGCCGTTGAAGAGCGGCTGGAAACGCGGTTCCGCGGCGAGGGCGGCGGAAGCGGCGGCGAGGAACAGGGCAAGGCCAAGGCGCAGGGCGGTGGGGTGCATCGACGCGAGCGAAGCGGGCTCCGCACCCGGGGGAAACACCAAA
>JBILWD010000360.1:0-3427 GCA_044370095.1 Opitutaceae bacterium
CCTCGATCTCCTTCTGGAGGCGACGGGTCTGGGCTTCGAGCTTGTCGGTGTCGCGGCCGGCCTTGTCGCGGGCCTGACGGGCCTGTTCCCGCTGCTCCTTGGCGATCGCCTCACGCTCGTCGCGGATCTTCTTCTCCGCCTTGCGCTTCTCTTGGGACTCGAGGGCGGCAGCGACGGCCTTTTCGCGGTCCTTCGCCTCCTTCTCAAGTTTGGATTGGCGGGCATCACGGGCGGCCTTGACCTTGCCCTGCTCGCGCGCTTGGTAATCGGCGTGCGCGTTCCAGTAGAGGCCGAAGAAAAAGGCGGCCAGCGCGACCATCGGTACCACGAAATAAATGTAGCTCTTCTTCATTGGGATAGGGAGGGGATCAGCTCTTGGCCTTGGGGGCCTTTTCGGACTTCTTGGCCTCGCGTTCGGCGATGGCCTCCTCGATGACCGCCTTCAGGCGGGGGAATTGGGCATCCTTCTTGGACTCCTCGAACGAGGAGGCCTTCTCGATCGCGGCCTTGGCCTCGTCGATCTCGCCGAGGTCGTAGGCGGTATAGGCGATCAGGTAGTGGGCCGAGAACGGCTTGGTGCCCTCAAAATTGCCCTTTTGGATCGCGAGCTTAGCGTGTTTCAGCGAATCTCGGTTATTCTCCATCTGGGTGTAGATCTGGGCGATCTGCATCTCGATCTCCCCCTTGGTCGGGAACAGCCCGGCGGCCTCCTTCAGGACCTTGATAGCCTGATCGTTCATATTGGCCTCGAGGTAGTACCGACCGAGGACGCGCCAATTGCTCGGCTCGCTCTCGATCTCGCCCTTCTTCATCCCTTGGTACAGGATTTCCGTGCCGCGGCTGAACTGGCCGGCCATCAGATAAAGGGAGACCAAGTTCATGCTGTCCTTGGGCGTCTTCATATGGCCCTTGGCTTGGGCGCGCTCACAGGTGACGATCGCCCGAATGAGGTACTCCCGGGAGAGATTCGGATCTTCCTTGGAAGCCCGCTCGGAGAGCTGGAGGTAAGACGCCATCAGCAGCTGCCAAAAATCCTTCTTGTCGGCGTTCTGGGCCAACAGGAGCTCGAGGTACTCCGCGGAACCGCGGAGGTCGTTTTGCTGCTGCAGGAGCGTGAGCAGGAGCTGGTAGAAGCCCTCCCGGGGCCGAATCGAATCCAGCATCCCGCGCTCGACAACCTGCTGCGCCTCAGCGAGGCCGGCCTTGTCGATGTTGTTGGGATCCGCGACGGAGCGGTAATAAAGGATCGAGGCATACGCCATCAGGGTCTCGGGCGTCGGCTTCTTGGTCTTGTCGAGGTACCGCTTGAAGTAGGAGATCGCCTTAGCAAAGGCCTGCTGTTGGACCTTAGGATCCTTGGAGCTAGAGCCTTCCTGCCCGTAGAGCTGGGCCAGCAGCACCACCGTCTCGAGGGTCTGCTTCTCCGGGAAGTATTCGAACTTGTCCGAGAGCTGGATGGCCTTCTCCCAGGGCGCGATGGCCTTGGACAGCTGGTTCGTCATCGCGAAGATCTTGGCCTTCATATCGAGGACCAGCGCTTCGTCGTAGCTATTGGGCTGCACGGGCACCGCCTCGAGCACGGCAAGCATCCCGTTAAAATCCTGCTTCTCTTGCAGCGGCCGCAGCTTCTGGAAGGCCTCGCTGGTCTTCTCCCCGATGCTAGGGGGCGCCTTCTTCTGGGCAGGCGGGGGCGCGGACTGGGCGCCGAGACTGGTCGACAGGGCCGCGAGGGCCGCGCAGAGGAGGAAACGGCGGATCGAGCGACCGCCGGCCAGCAGGAAGGGAGAGAACGGGCTCACGGTGACTTATTCCTCGTTGAGGGTGAAGACGATCGGAACCTGCATATGCGTGGGCACATCGCGGCCGCCCTTGCGGCCGGGCTTGAACTTCCACTTGGTGACCGCGGCGACCGCGGCCGCCTCGAACTCGCGCTGAGAGGAGCGGGCCGCGTAGGCATTTTGGACATCGCCGTTGGTATCGACGATGAAGTCGACGACGACTTCACCGGCGATGCCCGCGCGGCGCATTTCGAAGGGATACTGCGGGCGGGCCTGGAACTTCGGCACCGGCGTCTGATCGAGCATCGAGATGTCGAAGACCTTCATCCCGCGGAACATATTCGGATCGCGAACGTCCGGGACGATGTTCATACTGGCGGAGATGGTGACGCCCTCCGGGGGGGGCGGCTGGATCTTCTGGACGAACGAATCCGGCTGCACCAGCTGGGGGACGTCCTGCTGCATCGGCGGGGCCAGATCCAGCGGCTTAACGTCCGGATCGTTGGTCTCAATGATCTCGGGCTCCTCCTCGATCTTGGGCATCGCGATGAGCTCTACCTTGGGCGGCGGCTCCACGGTCTTCTTCACCACCTTCGTCTCCGGGATCAGCTTGTCGCCGAACAGGATCGCGAGGTGGAACGAGGCGGAAAGGAGGACTCCGATGATGATGTCGCGGGTCATGGCGGCGTTGGTCCGGGTTACTTGCCGGTGGGGCTCGAAACCGTCTCGACGGAAACCTGCTCGATGCCAGCCTTGCGCACCTCGTCGAGGGCGAAGACCGCGGCGCCGAAGCGGGCGCGGGTGTCTCCCCGGATCAGGATGCGGGGATTATTCTCGCTGCGGCGGTAATCTTGGAGGCGGGGAGCAATCTCGGCGCTGGAGATCGGCTCGGCCGTGCCTTGACCCTGCTTCCAATAGTAGGCGCCGTCCTCGGAAACCTGCAGGTAGATCGTCGTGTCGTTCGGATTGGACTGGGCGTTTTGCGGCTGCGCGACCGGCAGGGTGACCGGGAGCGAGACGATTCGGCTCAGCGACAGCGTGAACAGCACGAACGTGGCCAGCAGGAAGAAGATGACGTCAATGAGAGGGATGATCTCAATGCGCGCCTTCTTCTTGCCGTCACCGGGTTGAGGAGAGGAACCAGCCATGGGGCGGGGAGAGGAGGGGGAAACTAACTCAGCGGCCCGTTTGGCGGACCTTGGTCTCGATGAAGATCTTCTGGAAGCCGGTCTTACGGGCCTCGTCGAAGACGTAGAGGGCGGCGTTGAAAAGGGCGCCCTCGTCGCCGTTGATCAGGATCCGGCCCTCGGGTTCGGCCGTCTTGAACGTCCGGAGGCGATCGATGAACTCGGCCAGACTGATGTAATCCTTATTCCAGGCAATCGTTCCTGCCTCGGTCACGGAGATCGTGACCGTGCCCGCCGGATCCCGGCTCTCCCCTGATTCCGCGGCCGGGAGGTTGATGCCCGCCACGCCGTTCGACTTATTCAGGGAGAGCGTGAAGAGCACGAAGGTCGCCAGCAGGAAGAAGATCACGTCAATGAGAGGAATGATCTCAATGCGTGCCTTCTTCTTCCCGTCCGACGTCGTGCCACCAGAGGAGCCGGCCATGGCGAGTAGGGAGGATTAAACCCGAGTCTAGAACGCGG